>JBEIMO010000067.1:0-9545 GCA_040378625.1 Verrucomicrobiia bacterium
CCGCAACCCAGAAGATGCTTGGCTGCCAATTCTCCTGCCGCCTCGTCATCCAAACACACCGTCGGGATCGCACTCTGCGGAGCCATGCCCGAGGTATTCACAACTGGAATCCCGAGTCCTGCCGCCGCACTCTCTTCCGCTTCGGTAAAAAATTCGCCCACGATGCCGTCGCCGCGCCACCTCAGCAGTTCTTTGAGCGGCAGATACGGCTGAGCTTCGTGCATAGCCACCTTCCAGTGACCATGCTTTCGCATCCAAGCCAACACCCCTTGCAGTTTCTGCCTGCTGTAAGTGGTCGAGGGATCCAACCCCAGCGCAACATGGTATTGCCGATGCTCGGAGCGCTTGCGGCTCTTTTGGACTTTGGAGTCCGGCTGCGAAGGCAGGTTCGAGGAATTCATGGGAGTGATAAAAAAACATCCCCCAAAAAACGCAAGATGCATGTCCCAGCGCAGTCGTTTTGTCGCGCTCTAAATTGAGAAAATAAATCGCCGAAGGGCTTTCAAAAATCTCCCGCCAAGAGGGGAAGCCGCGAAGAAAAGGTAAGGTGCCGGTCTCCGGACGCACCGTGCTCAGAGACATGGCTCCCGAAAATTGCAACTGGTCGGGACGCTACAACTCCACCAAAAATTGCCGCTGCCACATGAAAGGCAACAATCTGGAAGTCGGCTTGAAATCCAGATCAGGCCTCGTTTTTTACTTCTTATGGGATGGCGGTGAATTTAGTTTGTAAATTCTGTCTTAAAAATCTGTTTTCGAGTTAAATTCTTATACCCATGAAGCCAAATTGTGCCATTTATCCTGGAAGCTTTGATCCGGTTCATTTCGGACATTTGGATGTTATTGCACGATCCACGCAGCTTTTTTCGACGGTGATCATTGCTGTGGCGGCGAGCATGGCGAAGGGTCCGGTTTTCAGCGTCGAGGAGCGTATTGAAATGCTCAGGGAAAGCATTGGCAACAACGCGGCGGTGAAGATTGTTCCGCTTGATGGGCTTTTGGTGGACTTCGCGCGGCAGCAGGAGGTTTTTACCGTCATTCGCGGACTTCGCGCGGTCTCGGATTTTGAATTTGAGTTTCAAATGGCACTCATGAACCGTAAATTAGAGCCGCGTTTGGAAACGGTTTTTTTAACGCCCAAGGAAGATTACACCTACCTGAGTTCGCGCATTGTCAAGGAAGTGGCGCGTTTCGGTGGCGAGGTCGGCCAGTTCGTTCCTCCGGCGGTCGTAAGCCGGATGAAACAAGCTGGACGGTCATTTTAGGCGACCTGCCGATTTTTTTATAATTTCTGCCAGTCGGGCTTATTGTCGTAAACCCAGCGGTAGTAATCTGCGCGCTCCAATTTCGAGGAGGCTGGGTCGTCGATGCAGACGGTGGCTGTCTCGTGCATTTGAAGGATCGATGCCGGATTGGTTGCTGTAATCGCGCCCTCCACGGCATTCACGATGGCGTGGGACTTTGATTCTCCAAAGGCGAGGAGGAGGTTTTGACCGGCTTCCATGATGGTGCCGATGCCCATGGTAACAACGTGAAAGGGCACATCATTTTCGTTGCCAAAAAAGCGGGCATTATCGCGGCGAGTTTGTTGGGTGAGTGTCTTGATGCGGGTGCGTGAGGCGAGCGAGGAACTTGGCTCGTTGAAGCCGATGTGGCCCTCGGAACCAATGCCGAGCAATTGGATGTCAATGCCTCCCGCCGCGTGGATTTTTTCCTCGTAGGCTTTGCAGAATGCGGGGAGGTCGCTGGCCATACCATCCGGGATGTGGACGTTTTCTTTGCGGATGTTCACGTGGTTGAAAAGATTTTCCCACATGAAGTGGTGGTAGGACTGCGGGTGCTCGGGTGGCACGCCAACATATTCATCCAGGTTGAATGTGGTGATCCGCGACCAGTCGAGGTTCATCGCGATGAGCTTGCGGTAGAGGGGAACCGGTGTGCTGCCTGTAGCCAGCCCAAGAACCGCATCGGGCTTGATTTTGATAATCCGCGCCATGATTCGTGCGGCAATTTCGGTTGAAGCGTCGGCGGTGGGTTGAATGATGACTTCCATGATTATTTGTGAAGTTGGGAATTGAGGTTTTGGCGAATGTCGTTGGCAAATTCCTGGACGAATCCTGTGACGTATTCGACGGGATCCAAGGAATCATTGGTAATGAGTGGCAGGAGGTTCATGCCAACAATCACCTGTGTGGCATGGTCCGTAGAGCGAGGCTCATAAAATGTGGCATTCGAGGCGCGGCGTCCGGCAATCGCCAAGTCATAGCGCTTTCCGCCGGCGATCTGGGAATCGAAAACACCATTGAGTGCCGCCGCGAGGTTCGGGCGGTCGCTCACGTTCATGATGACCTTGTGTTGGTCTGGGAGCCAATCCAGGTCGCGCCAGACTTCGCAGCCGATAAATGCGGTGGGGCGTTCCGCTGACGGCAACGCGCGGATTGCGGCGAGGAGGGACGCAAAGACACCGATGTGCGTGCGGTGTTTGTCAGCAGGATTGTGGGTATAGACGACTTGCGGACGAGTGGCTTTCAGGATTTCCACGAGGTCGTTTTTGAGTCGTGAGTCATGGGGATCATTCACCTCACGGCTGGAGTAGCCGAGTTGCACCATGGCGGCATATTGCCCGATGACAGCGGCGGTATTCTGCTCCGAACGCCGGATTTTTCCCAGTTCGTCGTCAGGGCAGCCAGCATACGGGCCGGTGCGCGAGCTGCCATGGCCATCGGTGCACGTCACCCCGCCGAACCATTGGTCGGACTTTCCGAAACATTCGAGGATGCCGTGGAACGCCATGAACTCGAGGTCGTCTTGATGGGCTCCAATACCAAGATGAGTGACTCTTGGAAAAGCGGAATCTTCGGGTTGGCCGTCCGGAATAAAAATTTCTGCAGCGGGATGGTTGAGTTTCATGGCGATCAGTGCGTGCTAATGGAATGCCATGTTTTTGTCAGGACAACCACACAGATTTCATGGCGCAGAAATTTTATCATCACTCTTTTGTTGGGCTTCGCGGGTCAGAGATTGATATGCGGAGTGCAGTGCGTGGTGCAAGTCGTGGCGGTGGGTCCATCTGGTTGCTTCGCGGAAGGCCGAGGAATCAACAACCCAGCGGTCCGGCCAGATCTCACGCGCCCGGTCTCTCGTAAGGCTTGGGGCTGCTTTTCGCCACGCAGGAATGGTATCCACGAGAAGAGACATCAATTTAACCAAAGCTATCGGAATCGGAAGTGTGATGCCGCGTCCGCCTGCGGCTTGCGCGGCAGTATGGATGAGTTGGAAGTCGCTGATCGTCTCGTTCGCCGCAATGTAAAATGAGCCTCGCGGGTTGCTCGCTAACGCAGCAAAAATCGCCTCCACGACATCCTCGACGGCAATATAGCTGAATTCTTTTTTGCGAAGTCCGGGTTTTGTTCGAAGCAAGCCGCTGGCCATTTTAAAAAGAGGAATCGTCGCCGTATCGCGGGCGCCGAGGATCATTGGCGGGCGAAGAATCGTTATGGGTCGCTTGGGAAAAATGCGATGGATAGCGCGTTCCAGTTCGAGCTTGGATTCTCCATACCAAGTAATGGGCGTGTCGGCATCCGATTCGTTGCGGGCGGAGCGTCCATGGGGAGTCGGGCCTCCCGCGGATTGTGAGGAAAGAACAACCGTGCGGCAGGATTCGGGGAGTGCGTGCAGAATTTCAAGCGTCCAATCCACATTGGTGCGGAAATATTCCGGGCGATTGCGCGCGAAGAGAACGCCGGCGGAGAGCACGGCATGCGTCGGGTTGACGGAATCCCACTTCGAGGGATCAGGGTCGAGCGGCGTTACCGCATCCGGCGAAACACCTTCGTCGACGAGCTGTTGACGCAGCTTTTGCGCATTGCGAACGGGAGCAAAAATTTGCGTCCCGGCTTCGATTTCGCGAAGAACAAGATTTCTTCCCACGAAACCCGTCGCGCCTGTCAGCAGGAGGGTTTTCATGGGGATGGCGTTATGCGGCGCTTATCCTTGCCAGAAGGTTTTTAGCGATTTGTAGGAGCGGCTTGGGAGTCGCTGTTTTGCTGACGCGAAATTTTATATTTTTCAACAATGCCTTTGGCATCGTTGTCGGTTTGAGCCAAATCAAGAATCTCGGTGAGGAGAGAAGTGTAACGGGCCTGAAGTTGCGTTGATTGTTCAACGAGGGCTTCGCGCTGTTTGATCAAGCCATCCAGATTTCTCATGGATTCATTGATGGCCAAAATTTGGCGACCCAAGTTTTCCCCCTGCCAACGCATGCTGGAAGCGTTTTGGCCGAGGTTGCTGATCTGTGAAAAGAGAAAAATGCTGAATGCGGCAGCGATGAGTGCGAGAGGGAGGTAGATGCCTCCTTTAGCAGTGGACTCGGAGGTGGGGGTTTCTTCGTTTTGGTAGTCTTCCATAATCAGGTTTCTTGGGGGTTAAGGTTTGGCCTCAATGCCGTATTTTTTGAGAATAGTGCCGATCTTTTGATTTTTATTTTGGATCTGAAGTGTCGCGAGATCGCGGATCATGGCTGGTCCAACTTGATTGGCGAGTTGGCCGGCAGCGTCAATTTGCTGCTGCTGGGCTTGAAGTTTTTGCTGTTGTTGCTGGATCGCATTTTGCCCCACTTGGATTTCGTCTTGTTGCTTTTGGAGTCCGCGCTGGAGGCTTTGGTTGGACCACGTGCCAACTAAAAACCATAGGCTCAGAAGCAGAGCGAGTCCGCTGGTTGCGGTGGATACGAGAGGGAAGTTCATAGATATTTTTTTATGTGGGGTATGATGAGCCTTCAATGTGTCTTGATGTGAAAAATGGTCAAGACTCAAATCGCACAAGGCGTGATGCGCTGAAGGGTATAGCGGTTGGCTTTATTGAGCCTGCAAGCGGTTAGAGGGATTTGAGAGGAGTAAAAAATAGGGCGCACCTTTTGGATGCGCCCTATTGTTGGTTGATTGGATTTTAGCGGTAGAGAGGACCGAAATTTGCGCAGGCGCGGAAGTCCGCTCCTGTGAGATCATCGGTTCCAAAGGCATTCCATGCGCTTGGGCGGAATACTTGTGCCTCGTCGAGGTTGTGCATGTAAACCGGTATGCGCAGGATGCTGGCCAGAGTCACGAGATCCGCTCCAATGTGGCCGTAGCTCATCACGCAGTGGTTCGCTCCCCAGTTGTTCATCACCGAATAAACGTCGCGGAATGCACCGCGGTCAGTGAGGCGAGGGGCGAACCATGTGGTTGGCCATGTCGGATTGGTGCGTTCTTCCAGTGCTTTGTGGGTTTTTGGAGGAAGCTCCACGGTTTCACCTTCGGCAATTTGAATTGCTGGTCCGAGGCCTTCGATGAGGTTGAGTCGAAAGATCGTGGCGGGCATACCTCCGCGAGTGACATAGCGTGTGCTCCATCCACCGCCGGGGAAATACTCCGTAATCGACGGATGCCATGTTGTGGCGTCGAGACAGGCTTTTACTTCGGCGTTGGTGACGTCCCAGAACGGCTTGATGGCTGGCTTGCCTTTGATCGATTGTTCTCCGCAACCATCGAGGGCCGCAGGGCCGGAATTGATGAGGTGCAGTAGACCATTTGCGGCAGCGCCTTTTGGAGCTTCACCGGACACGCGGGTGATGGCGTCTGGGCTCCAATAGGTGCGCAGATCGGCGAAGACTTGTGCAGTGTTGGTCAGCAAATATCCGAACAACATGCTTACGCCGTTGAGTGCGTCATTTTCGGTGGCGACAATGTGCGGAGCGCGGCGGCCATTCCAGTCGAACGATGTATTAAGAATCGCTTCTAAAAAGTCACCATTCGGCATGTGGTCGGTCCATTGGCGTTGACCTTGGAATCCCGAGCAGATGGCGTGATGGCCGAGTGCTTCTTCTCCGAAGCCCATCTTGGCGAGCTTCGGATTGCCAACCATGAGGTCACGGGCGATGAGCGCGGATTTAACGGAAACTTCCCATTCCTTATCGAGTTCTTTGCGGCTGCGCTTTTTGCCGGCGCCATTCCAATCCTTCCCTTCTTTGCAGTTTTGTTTCACCCATTTGAGGGCTTTTTCAAATTCGGCTTTATCAAAAATTCCGCGCTCGATGCGGCGGATGAATTCCGTCATGTCCACCGACTCAACGCGCATGCCGAGCCATTTTTCAAAGAGGGCGGGATCGACAATCGATCCAGCGATGCCCATTGATGTGCCGCCCATGGCCAAATAAGCACGGCCACGCAGGGTCGATGCAGCTAATCCCGAACGGACGAAGCGGAGGATTTTTTCTTCCACATCGGCTGGGATCGTTTGATCGCCGCCGTCTTGGACGTCGCGTCCATAAATGCCAAAGGCGGGAAGTCCCTTTTGTGTGTGGGCGGCAAGCACGGCGGCAAGATAAACCGCGCCGGGACGCTCCGTGCCATTGAATCCCCAAACGGCTTTGGGAGTGAGCGGATCGCTGTCCATTGTCTCGGAGCCGTAGCACCAGCAGGGAGTCACGGTGAGCGAAACGCCGACATTTTCGCGGCGGAATTTCTCGGCGCATGCGGCGGCTTCGGCGACTCCGCCGATGCAGGTATCCGCAATCACGCATTCAACCGGTTCGCCGGTCGGGTAGTGGAGTTGTGAGCTGATCAGCTTGGCGGTGGATTTCGCCATCGCCATCGTTTGTTTTTCGAGGGATTCGCGGACGCCACCAAGTCGGCCATCAATGGTCGGGCGAATTCCTACTTTGGGGAGGTTTTGGAGCACGGGATATGTCATGGTTTTTATTTGGTGAAATTATTGTTGTTGGGCTTCTGCGATTTGCTTGCGGCGGTAGTGTTCATCGGGACGGTTATCGATGCGATCGCTGACTTCCGAGGGCAGAAAGCGTGGGCCGCCAACCGAGAGCGTTCCGACAAGAATGCGCGCCCATTTGTCGAGCATGAGAAGGATATTGAGGACCTCTGTGTCCGAAGCCCCGAGTGCAACAGGGCCGTGGTTTTCCATCAGCACAACTTTGGGAAACGAACCATAACGCGCCTTGTGGTCGCGGAGCGCTTTGCGGAATTCCCGCGCCAGAGCGAGGCCGGGATCCAAGTAGGGAACAACCGCGACCTCGCGTCCGCAGACAACGATGGCGTCTGGGAACATGTGTTGCAAAAAGGGTTTTGCGCCGTGTTGCGAGCAAACGATGGAAAGCACGGATTCTGCATGGCAATGGCCAACCCATTTGGCGCCGGCTTCGGTAATACAAACGGCGTGGAGGAATGTTTCCACCGAGGGTAGTTTGGCGGAAGAGTTCACGCGGGATTTTTCAAGAATCGAACGCACGGCCGTGTCATCAGCAGAAGAGTCATCCAGAGCCGCCAGAACGGGTTCGGAGTGCACGTGGGTGATCCCTTTTTCATCGATCGTGGAAAGGCTCGAGCCGGATGCTTTGATGAGGAATGTGCCATCACCAAGCGAGGCGCTGGTGTTTCCTTCCCCGAGAATGGCAAGGCGACGCTCTTCGCGTCCGATTTCATGGGAAAGTTTGATGAGTTTTTGAAGAGTTTCGTTCATGAAAAAGTAATGTGGGGGTTCATCGCTATTCAATGGATGAACCATCGGGGACAAATAGCGGAACTGTTTTTATAAACAAGCATCTCGATTTGAAAAAAACACGGGCGGGGGGAATCGATTTGCAGATTGTTTGAAATTCAGGAATCTCCTCTACTTCGCCCTTGATGTCACAGGAATTGCCGCAGGTTGATTTGGAGTCCGCGTTGCCGCGTTATTTTGGCCATGGAAATTTCCGGGTCGGCCAGCGTGAGGTTGTGGAGGCTCTAATGGATGGACGCTCGGCCTTGGCGGTTTTTCCGACCGGTGGCGGCAAGTCGCTGTGCTATCAATTGCCGGCGGTTCTTCTGGAGGGTCTCACTTTGGTTGTTTCGCCGCTAATCGCCCTGATGAAAGATCAGGTGGATGTCTTGCAGGCGAGGGGAATTGCGGCGGCGCGGCTGGATTCGACACTTACGGCGGGTGAGGTTGCGGGGATTTATGAGAGTATGGGGTCAGGGGCTTTGAAGCTTCTCTATGTCGCTCCCGAGCGGTTTGTGAGCGAGACGTTCACCTCACGGCTCAAGCGGGTGAATATCAGTTTGCTCGCCATCGATGAGGCGCACTGCATCTCGGAATGGGGACACAATTTTCGCCCGGAATACCTTCGCCTGGCCGCGCTCGCTAAAAAATTTCGCATCCCTCGCGTTCTGGCTCTCACCGCGACAGCAACGCCTCCTGTGGTTGATGAGATCTGTAGGGCTTTTCGTATCAAGAAAGCGGATAGCATTCAGACGTCCTTCCATCGGCCTAATCTTTTTCTGCAGATAACACCTGTATCCGCAACGGAGCGATTGGATTTATTAACCCAAAAACTGAATGCCGGAGGGCGGTTTCCGGCGATCGTTTATGTCACTCTCCAAAATACAGCCGAGTCCGTAGCGGCGCATTTGCAGCGGTCGGGGCTTCGCGCTCGGGCGTATCATGCGGGGTTCGCGAGCGAGGTGCGCGCAGCAGTGCAGGATGATTTTATGAATGGCCGGTGCGATGTCATTGTTGCAACGATCGCCTTCGGCATGGGGATCGATAAATCCGATATTCGATCCGTTTTTCATTACAATCTTCCGAAGACGTTAGAGAACTATCAGCAAGAGATCGGGCGCGCGGGGAGGGACGGATTGCCTGCGCATTGCGAGATGCTCGCTTGCGCGGATGACCTTACGGTTTTACGGAATTTTACTCTCGGCGACACTCCTGAGGAACAGGCGTTGCGCAATCTGGTCGATCATCTGCTGCGTCAAGGCGAGGAGTTTGATATCAGCCGCTACGAAATCTCTCGCACCACGGACATTCGCCCTCTCGTGCTGGAAACAATCATCACCTATCTTGAAAAAGAACGCATTTTGGAACCAGCGGGATTTTTCTACTCCACACTGCAAATTGCATTCCATCATCCCGAGGAGCGTGTGATCGCTGGTCACACGCCTGAACGGCAAAAGTTTCTTAGCAACCTCTTCGCTACCGGTAAGCGCGGCAGGAGGCTTTTGACTCTCGATTTAGATGCCGCTGTCTTGGCTATCGGGGAATCCCGCGAAAGAATTCTGAAGGCGCTGAATTATTTGGAGGAGGCGGGCGACATTGAGATCAAGCCCTCTGGGTTGCGTCACCGTTTCAAGCTGCTTCCTGGTTCGAGCGACCGCACGCCAAGGGACATTGCCACGTGGCTGAATGGACTTTTTACCGACCGCGAAAAGAAAGATCTCGCGCGTTTGGACGGCATCATTGCCTTTTCGGAGGGCCAGGACTGCGCAACAAATCGTTTGATCTCCTATTTTGGAGAAAAAATGGCGAGCGATTGCGGGCATTGTTGTCGATGTGCTGGGGAAGCGGCCTTGCCATTGCCTGCGAGCCACGAAGCAGAAATTTCGCTGCAACAAATTGCAGCCATCAATGCCCTCCGCAAGGAAGGCCATGCCGCCCTTCGCGGGAAACGTCAACTGGCCCGCTTTCTCTGCGGCATTTCCAGTCCTGCTGTGACTCGAGATCGGCTCACGCGC
>JBEIMO010000068.1:0-9439 GCA_040378625.1 Verrucomicrobiia bacterium
AAGGCAGAGGAGAATTTTTTTCATCACTTCGACCATGAACGGATCGGTGACGAATTCAACCTGAAATCCTGCCCTTGCGGGTAAAAACTTACTTGGCTGCTTTTTTGCCTTTGGCTGGCTTGTCAGCTTTGGGCGCGGATTCCTCGGGTTCCTCGGACGCAGAGGTAGAAGGTTCCTTGGAACTGTCAGAGATCGCTTCTGGCGCAGTCTTGGAGGGAACGAGCGGCTCGAACGTCGAAGCCGGCGCAGCGGGTCTGGCAATCGGGGAAGACTTGTCGGCCTCGGGCATGTTGGAAACGAGGCGATCCACGAGGCCGAAAATTTCCTCTTCAGCGCGAGTGGCGTCCATTTGGCGAAGGACAAATGGTTCCTGCGACTCGGCCTCCCCCAATTGAATCCAGCCTTGGATACTGATATCGCGAGCAGTGCCGGTCATGTGGGCATGCATGATGGCGCTGGTCTTTTTTGCGCCTCCTTCGGGATGCAGATCGATGTGGAGGGTGCTTGTGTTGTCGCTGAAATTAAGCAGGCGCTGGAATTGCCACTTGCCACCACCGATCGGAGGGAGCGCGAGGACGTCGCGAAGGAAGTTTTCGGCAATCGATACAAATCCAAACGGGGTCAACTTCATAGGATCCTCTACCAAACACAGCATTCCGAGGGTGGTGTCAATCAGAACCTCCGGCAGGACAAGGGAAGCGGAATGAATTTGGCCCAAGTTGATCGAAGCAAAAAACTGGTTTTGGACAGAATTAACAAAATGGGGAAAATTAATCAGCTGGGCTCCATTCGAGCGCTCTTTGGTCAAATTCTGTTAATTCTGTCAAAAACTTCTTCTGTCGATGGAAATGACGCCTTCGCGGTTGGCGTTTTTTTCTTTTAGTGGCCGTTTATAAAACCTAGCCTCGCGCTTCCATGAAGACTCCCATTCGCGTCGCTGTCACCGGTGCTGCCGGTCAAATTTCGTATTCCCTACTTCCTCGCATTGCCTCTGGTGCCATGTTTGGGCCAGATCAACCGGTCATCTTGCAACTCATCGAGGTGCCTGTGGAAAAAGCCATGAAAGCCCTCGAGGGTGTGGCCATGGAATTGGATGACTGCGCATTTCCTCTGCTCAGCGGAATAGTGCTCGCCGATGACGCCAAGGTTGGATTTAAAGACGCAAACTGGTGCCTCCTCGTTGGAGCCAAGCCTCGCGGACCAGGAATGGAGCGCGCCGACCTGCTTAATGACAATGGCAAAATCTTCACCACGCAGGGCGCTATCATTGACGAAGTCTCTGCCGAAAATGCCCGCGTGGCGGTTGTGGGAAATCCAGCCAACACGAATTGCATGATCGCCGCCAGCAAGGCCCGTCGCCTCACGCCAGATCGCTTCACGGCCATGGTTCGTCTCGATCAAAACCGTGCCCAAACCATGCTCGCTAAAAAATCTGGCGTGGCCACCACGGATGTCTCCGACATTTTTATCTTCGGAAATCATAGCCCAACAATGTTCCCAGCATTCGGTCACGCCAAAATCAAAGGATCTCCCGCCGCTTCGGTCATTAATGATCAGGCTTGGCTCGAAGGGGCTTTCTGCGAGTCCGTGGGCAAGCGCGGCGCAGCCATCATCGCCGCCCGTGGCGCATCCTCTGCCGCTTCGGCCGCGAATGCCTTGGTCGATCACGTTCGTGACCTCAGCACGCCAGGAGCGATCCACTCGATTGCGGTGAAATCCGAAGGCCGCTACGGATTCGATCCAAATGTTTGGGCTGGAATGCCAGTAAAAACAACCTCGCCCGGCGCATTTGAAGTCATTCTCGACGTGCCACTCGACGACTTTGCGAAATCAAAAATTGCCGCAACGAACAAGGAACTCGTCGATGAGCGCTCGATGGTTGCTGCAATGCTCGGCTAGTCGTTCGTGTTGGAAGATAATCGGTAGGGCGTTGGCCTCCGGACGCGCCACTTCGAAATAAGGGAGCACGGTCGTCTCGACCGTGTAGACATTGACGAAGAACACTCAAGAGCCCCTGAAATCGCGATAATCTCAGCTCAGCGGAGAATTTCGTTCAAAAACAACGCATCATCCGTGAGTGCCTCAGGCGAATCGCCGGCGACGAATTCGAGAAGAATATTCGCATCGATACCGAGTGCGAGAAGCTCGGCGACATGGGCTTTCCATCGATCCTTGCCGGCGCGCAATGGCAGGCTGTGCGCAGGATCTGGCCACCAGTGAAATCCATGCACATGCTGGAGCCTCGGCGCAAGGGGGCGGAGCGTTTAATCGTGCTGCGGTAGGCGTTTCCAGTCTTGGTAGAGGCGCCAGAGGAAGAAGAGGGCTATGGCTGACCAGAAAATGCTCCAGACGGGGATGAATCGGTAGGCGTAGTCGCTGCCGTTGTAGAGGTGCTTCATCAAATCCATGAAGAGGCCGCCGACGAAACCGCCCGCAACCGTGGCCACGGAGCGCAACAACGCGTTTGCGGAGCAGAATTGACCATAGCGGTCGAGCGGGAGCACGCGCATATACATTGGCAACATCATCGCTTCCGTCAGCACTGAAAAGGGCAGGTTGACTGCGGTGATGCAAATCGAAACATAAAACGCCGTCATGGGCGCGAAATCAAAGAATAGCCAGATCAGGCCGAGCGGTAGGAAAAACAAATTGATCACCTTGACCCAGAGGAGCACCCGCAGGGGGTGGAAACGGTCGCCCAGCGCGCCGGCCGGGTAGGTGAGCACCATATTCATGAAACTCACAGCGCCGCTGATCATGCCGATCTGCGCGAGATCGAGGCCGATGGATTTTTGCAGGAAGACATTGAATACGCCGAGCGTTCCGGCTATGGACCAGAATGCCGTGCAGAGGAAGAGATTCCAGAAGTAGGGCTTGCTGTAGCACTCGACCATGTAGACTTTCACCTCGGCGATGAGGCCGGTGCGGCCCCCCTCGGCTTCCGGAGGCGGGGGATATTCCCCCTCCTTGACCTTCCAGCACATGAGCCCCATGCCTATGGCATAAACAAGGGCGGCGCCGACATAGATTTCCGTCATGTGGGTTTCCGCATGTTTAAATATGAAAAATCCAAAGATCATCGACTCGAAGCTGGAGACGATGCGGAAGAGTCCCAGGAAACGCCCGAGGAAGTTGTGCGGGACAACATCGTTGAACAAATACCAAAAAACCGAGTTCACAAACATGTCGAAGAATTTGAACCCGACCATGAAAACGCCGATGCAGGTGATGGTCACGGCGGAGACCGACATGCCCCAGGAATCAGGCAGGATGCTGTGGAGGCCGCGTCCGATTTGTTCGGAGAATCCCAGCAACAGCAGGCAGGCGGTGAGGAAAGGCAGCGTATAAAGAATGAAGGGAATTCGGCGTCCCATCGGTCCGCGGTGGCGGTCGCTCTTGAAGCTTACCCACGGGCAAATCGTCATGTTCAAAATGCCCGGCAGCGTCACCATGATCAATGCAATCGCCCAGTTCGGCGCATCCAGTGAGCGGAGTTTGAGAGGCACGATGGCCGGATTGAGCGACTCCATGACCTGAAAACAAAAATCACCCCAGAGCAGCCATCCGAAGAGGGAGACCAATCCCATCTTCGTGTAGGTGAGGGTGCCAACCGTATAAACATTTTGATTGGAAGCGGGAGGCGTGGAGTCTGGAGGAGTGCAGGGTTGGTTCATTGAATGTTCAGGTTAGGGGTTGAGTGGAAATTGAATCGGGGATGGATTTAAAGAATGGGAAACGGAGGGTCGAACTAAATCTGGTGAAGCCGGAGAAGGCAAACATTTTTAGTAATCTGACACGAAGTTGTTGAATCAGGTAAGGGAGCATGGTCGTCCCAACCGTGTAGACGCTGACGAGGAATCAATAACTGCAGGAGTCGTTATAATCGGCGCTCAGCGCAGGAGTTCGTTGAGGAATGCCGCGTCGTCGATGAGTGCTTCGGGTGAGTCTCCGGCGACGAATTCGAGAAGAATGTTGGCATCCACTCCGAGGGCGCGGAGTTCCGAGACATAGGCGGTCCATCGATCCTTGCCGGTGCGCAATGGCAGGCGGTGCGAGGGATCTGGCCACCAGTGAAATCCATGCACATGCTGGAGCCTCGGCGCGAGGGTGCGCAGACCGTGAAGGCATTCTTCCAGCGGACGGCCATGCGGCGGTTGCCAGAGGGTTTTGATGAAGGGATGCGCTGTGGCGGTCAGCAGGTCGCAGGTGGATTCGAGCGTGTCGGTGAGTGTCCCTCCATGGAACTCGTAGCAAATGGTGATGCCTTTTTCGGCAGCCAGATCGGCGCAGCGCAGGGCGTCTTGGACGACTTCGTCGCGCCAGCTCGCATCGGCATCCGCCGAACCTCGATTGCCTGCCCACACGCGGATCGCCTTGGTTTCAAGCGCAACAGCGGAGGCCAGCACAGCAGAGAAATCCAAACCATCAGCCGGACTCACCGCAAGGCGGTAGTAGGAACCATACGCGGCGACATCAAGCCCCTGCTCGCGCGTCAATCGGCCGACTTGAGTAGCCGTGTCGATGTCGCCATGCGGCGCATGCACATCGCCGCCCCATTCGATGACTTGGAGTTGGTTTTTGCGACAAAGCTCAACGATTTGCTGTGGGGTAAGTTGACGGAAGGTTATGGAGACGAGACCGGGAAGCATAAAATATCTGTTAGGCCATGCGGGCGAGCATGTCTTCGGAGACGCCGTGCTGAAGCGGCTTGCCAGCCAGATAAAGGTCCAGTTCGTCGTTCATCCAATACCCCATACGGGCAATCTCTGCACCAATGCTGCCAGCGATGTGCGGGGTGAGGACGACATTTTCCAAAGTCCGCAATGGTGAGTCCGGAAGCGGCGGTTCGGGGTGTGTTACATCCAGAATAGCAGTGATGTCAGATCGCTCGGCGAGAACCTCGCAGAGGTCTGTTTCATCGATCACCGCGCCACGTGAGGTGTTGATGAGGGTGGCGCCTTGGGGCATGGAACGGAGAAGCGGGCCGTTGATCATTTTTTCGGTTTCCGGCAGCCAGGGTGTGTGGATGCTTACCACATGGCTTTTGGCAAAAAGCTCCTCGAGGGAAACCAGAGTCACCCCGAGCGAGGCCGCAGCGGCAGGCGTTGCGAACGGATCGTAGGCGAGGATGTTGATTTCGTGTTTCGCCAGATGTCCAGCCACAAGTCTTCCAATGGCTCCCAAGGACACCAGTCCCACATTCGAACGGAATGCGCCTGCCATAGGGGAATGTTGATGGCTGAATTTACCAGCCCGCGCGAGGCGTTGGCTCGACCAGAAGCCCTTGAGCCCAAGCAGAATTGTGGCATGGGAATACTCGGCCACAGGAATGGCGTTTGCCTGCCAAGCGCTTGAAATCAGGATTCCCCGTTTGTAGGAGTCGGGCGTGGCAAAGCATTTCACCGAGCCGGCCGCATAAAACACCGTTTTTAATCGTGGTGCAGCAGCGAGAAATTCCTCGTCGAGTTTTGGCATTCCCCAAGTCGCAAAAAGCACATCCGCTTCGGCAAGGGCCGCAGTGTGATTTTTCCACTCTGACCCGCTGACGGTTTCAGGAAGAAGACGAACTTTTTTGCCAATTTCCGCTCGCAAGGCTTCGGGATAGGCCTTCGGTAAGTAGTTTGGCATGCCGATCAGGAGAGCGGTCAATGAATTCATTTTTCCTATGGGTTTTCTTCACCGCGAAATTTTAGGATGCGGTGGATGGTTTCTTCGATGAGGTTGTTGGGGCAGCTGGCACCGGCGGTGATGCCGATGGTGAGGTGTTGCTTTTGAGGCAACCAAGCGCTGGAGCTGATCTCCCGCTTGTCGTGGAGGTCGTAGTGGCGGATATGATCTGCGGATTCCATGCAATCCGCATTACGGATGAAAAATGTCGGGAGCTTCTCCATTCCGATTTCAACGAGGTGGGCGGTGTTTGAGCTGTTGTATCCGCCGACGACAACGAGGACGTCGAGGGATTCATTGAGCAACTGGAAGAGGGAATCTTGCCGTTCCTGCGTGGCGCCGCAAATCGTGTCGAAGTAACGGAAATTTGCGGTGCTGGAGCCGTCGCGGCGGGCGATTGCCTCGCGGAGGAGGTTCTGGATCGATTCCGTTTCGCTGCGCAGCATGGTTGTTTGATTGGCAACACCGATGCGCTGGAGATGCTCTTGGGGATTAAATCCCGGGCTGGTTGCTCCGGGGAATGATTGGAGAAATGCGGTTGCATCGCCTCCATTTTCGATGAAATCGGCGACACGGTTGGCTTCTTCCAGATTCAGCACAATCAAGAAATGTCCCAATCCATCCACTCCCAAGGCCCTCGAGGCCGTGGCGCGAGTTTCCTCGTGGGTTGATTTACCGTGAATGATCGAGGTGACGCGTTCGGTGGCATTTTGGCGGACGCGTTTCCAAACGCTCATGACATCGCCGCAGGTGGTATCAACAATCTGGCAACCGCGGGCTTTGACATCGGCCACCACATTAACTTCCGCACCGAATGCCGGAACGATGACGACGTCGCCCTCCTGCAGGCTATCGAGGTCGGCAGGTGTTGGGCGCGCGGGAAGGTATTTGATGCCGAGGGCCTCCATCTGAGCGTTGACATCCGGGTTGTGGATGATTTCGCCGAGGAGAAAAATCCTGCGGTCGGCAAAAACTTTTCCTGCAGCGTAGGCGAGGTCGATGGCGCGCTCGACGCCGTAGCAGAAGCCAAATTGCTTGGCTAAGCGGATGGTTGTATTTCCAACCTGCAGGACGCCACCTTGCGCGCGAATTTTTTCGACCAGTTCGCTGCGGTAATGTTTTTCGACCTGCGCTTGAACGTGACTCATCACGTCCGGCGTGCGGATGTTGACTCGGGGCTGAGTGCTCAAATCCTCAAGCCTGATCGCGTAGTTCCTGCGTCGGGTCTTTTTTGAAGACGTCTGGTGAAATCTGGAAAGCAGCTGGTGGATCGGGGTCGTTATAATCCGTCGGGCGATGATGGTCTTTGCCGATGGTTGCGTCCTCCGGTTGTGTTTCGGCTATGTTAACCGGCGTTCCGTTTCTGACGAGTTCGTAGAATTCGCGAGCGGCATTTTGGTGCAGACGCAGGCAGCCGTGGGTGCGCGGGATCGGCCAGACGGAGCCGACGTGGAAGCCATAGGCAGGGTAAAATCCCACCCAATATTGCATGGGAAATCCGACGTAGCGGTATCCGGGGCCAGGGCATTGCGAGCTCTTGGCGGGTATGACAGAATCCCCTTTGACCCACATTCCGTAAGTGTTTGAGCGTTTATTTTCGATTTTTTCCGTGACGGAGAAGTTGCCTTTTGGAGTCGGTGATTCCGGTTTGCCAATCGCTGTAGCCGTTACCAGAAGTGGCTTGTTGCCTTCCATCACATAGACCATGCGGTTGTGAAGCGAGACTTTGACGTGAACGTTGGAGGGGTTCTTTGGCTTGTATCCAACGGGGTCGTAATGTTTGTGCGGAGCCTTGGTTGTTTGGCAGGCCGTCAGCGCAAAAGCTGAAAGCAGTGTAAGGAATCGAAATTTCACGCTCCTTGTGAAATCGAAAACCGGGTGTTTGTCAAATAGACTGTGCTGCTGCCTCTGCGGCTTTTCTGGCTTTGACGACTGTTCTTGCCTCAGCGATGAGTAGGCAGCAGGCATCCGTGCAAAGGAGGGGGATTTCTTTTTCCGATAATTTGGGCGCGTTGTGCGGAGCCTCCGAGGGGATAGGCCATTGGATTTGGCGCAGGCAACCCGGTTTGCAGAGGCGCTCGATAAGGGCCTCGGCTTCGGAGTCCTGAATCAATCCCGTAATGCGATACATGCCGGTTTGACGGTTGACAGTATCGCGAAGCGGCGTGGCCACGGTTTCGCCCAAGAGGAGCGCGCGCCAATTGGCGAGGGCTGCGGGGTAGAGGAGATCGAGAGCGAGATGCAGGCTTTTGATGTCGGCAACGCGGAGGAGCCATCCGTGCCGGAGATTCGGTGCAGTTTTTAGCGGTCGGTAAATTCCAGCATCATCATACAGCGCGATGGTGGTGGCATCATCCGGAGAAGAATAAACCTCAAGGTCAGAGCGATGTTCATCCTCAAAATGGCAGAGGGTGAAACCAGAGCCGTCGGATTTAAAAATCAACTGACCGATGCGTTGGAATCCATGCTGCACGGCTTCGGAAAGAAGTGCGCGCAAGCTCGACTGCGCGGCGGCGCGGAGGGATTCCATGTCAGCGGGAGACTTAGTGATGATGGCGGCGGCGCTTGACTTTGACGAGGGCCAGTGAGCGTTGGAGAGCGGCGCTGGTGGAGGCGTATTCCTCGTTGCTGAGCTTGCTGCCCGCCATGGCCGCTTCAGCACGGCGCACGGCCTCTTCGGCAGCGGTTTCGTCGATGTCGCTTTCGCGAACGGCCATATCGGTGAGGACCGCTACTTTGTCGGATGTGATTTTGACGAACCCTTCACCCACGGCGAGCCGTGTTTCCTGGCCTTTCTTCATGACCCGTAATTCTCCGGGTTGGAGTTGGGTCATGAGAGGGACGTGCAATGGCAGAACGCCCATCTCTCCCTCGATGCCGGGAATCACTACGGAGTCCACGTCATCGGAGAAAGTTTTTTGCTCGGGCGTTACAATTTCCAGTCGGAGCATGATGTTCGTTAAAAAAATGAAAGATTGAGGTTCGGAGGATTAACCTTCCCGAACCATGTCGATGCCACCCTTCATGTAGAAATTGCTCTCCGGCACATCGTCGTGTTTGCCGTCGAGAATTTCTTTGAAGCCGCGAATCGTTTCCGCCGTGCTGACGTATTGCCCTTTTGTGCCGGTGAAGATTTCAGCGACATGGAAAGGTTGCGACAGGAAGCGTTGGATTTTACGGGCGCGGTAGACCAGGAGTTTGTCATCGGGCGAAAGCTCGTCCATGCCAAGGATGGCGATAATGTCCTGAAGGTCTTTGTAGCGCTGGAGCACGCGTTGAACGCCACGGGCCACTTGATAGTGCTCTTCGCCGACGATGTCGGGTGAGAGGGCTTTGGAAGTGGAAGCGAGCGGGTCAACGGCTGGGTAGATGCCAAGTTCCGCGATCGAGCGCTCGAGAACGATCGTCGAATCCAAGTGGGCAAATGTGTTTGCCGGCGCTGGATCGGTAAGGTCGTCCGCAGGCACATAAACAGCCTGGAACGAAGTGATCGAACCTTTGGTGGTGGAGGTGATGCGTTCTTGAAGGTCGCCCATTTCAGCGGCGAGGGTTGGTTGGTAACCCACGGCGCTCGGTGTGCGGCCCAAGAGAGCGGACACTTCGGCACCTGCTTGCGAGAAGCGGAAAATGTTATCGATGAAAAGAAGCACGTCTTGGTTTTTCTCGTCGCGGAAATACTCGGCCATCGAGAGGGCAGAGAGGGCCACGCGAAGACGGGCGCCTGGAGGTTCGTTCATCTGACCGTAAACGAGAGCCACTTTGGATTCGGAAA
>JBEIMO010000069.1:0-9429 GCA_040378625.1 Verrucomicrobiia bacterium
TCGATTTGGGCCTCGTCGATGATGACAGCGATTTTGATTTCCGAGGTGGAGATCATCTGAATATTAACTCCTCCATTGCCGAGACATTCGAAAAGAGTCGCTGCAACACCTGAGTGAGAGCGCATGCCAATGCCAACAACACTGAGCTTGGCGATGCCGCTCTTTTTGATGACCTGACCCGCTCCGACTTCAGCGGCAACGCTGTCGATGACCGAGCCGACTTTTTCCAATTCATCGGCGCTCATCGTAAACGAAATGTCCGTTGAACCGCTCACGGAAACGTTCTGGACAATGACGTCAATGATGACGTTCGCTGCCGAGAGGGCCACGAAAATGCGCGAGGCGGAACCGGGTTTGTCCGGCACGTTGGTGATCGTCACCTTGGCTTGTTTGCGTTCAATGCTGACGCCGCGCACGACGACGTTTTCGAGTCCGATAGATTCTTCTTTCACGATGGTTCCCCTGTTGGTGTTAAAACTACTGCGCACTTCAAATGGCACTTTAAATTTTTTGGCAAATTCGACCGAGCGGGACTGCATAACCTTTGATCCACTGCTGGCCATTTCAAGGAGTTCGTCATACGCGATGACGTCAATCTTGCGGGCATTCGGCACCACACGCGGGTCGCAGGTATAGACACCATCTACATCCGTGTAGATTTCGCACATGTCAGCCTTCACCGCTGCCGCAATCGCTATGGCAGTTAGATCCGATCCACCGCGACCAAGCGTTGTGATTTGGCCTTCGAGTGTTTGGCCTTGGAATCCGGCGACGATGCACACGAATCCTTCCTTGAGATACTTGCGGACTTGGCGAGGCGCGATGTTTGAGATCTTCGCTTTGGTATGAATGCCGTTAGTAATGATTCCCGCTTGAGCTCCAGTAAGGGAAACAGCTTTGCCTCCGAGGGCATTGATCGCCATGGCGGTGAGGGCAATTGTTGTTTGCTCACCTGTTGATAGTAAGACGTCCATCTCGCGATCCGTCGGAGCGCTGGAGACCTCTTTGGATAATTTGATAAGGCCATCGGTGACGCCGGACATCGCCGAAACAACAACGACTACAGAGTTGCCTGCCTGCTGTGTCGCAAGAACGCGACGGGCGACATTTAGAATTCTTTCAGGTGTGCCGACGGACGTGCCGCCATATTTTTGAACAATCAGAGCCATGGAGTATCAATTCTTATCAAGCACGGCACGCACAGCCGTCAAGTTGGCATCCGCTTCCTGCGGGGCAAAGCCGCCGAATTTTACAGGAGTTTCACTGTCTTTGAGGCCGTGACCGGTGACCGTGAGGACGATTTTAGCACCCGGACGGATTCCTGCGGCAATCGGGCAGGACTTGCAGTGCGAGGAGGAAAGACATTTGAGAAGACCTGCCACGCTGGCAGCACTCGCGGGTTCGACAAAGATGCCTTCGTGAGATGCCAACCAACTTTGCGCGGAGAGGATTTCGTCATCGCTGACAATATCGATGCAGCCACCGGATTCGGAAACGGCGTCATTCGCGCCCTTCCAGCTGGCAGGATTTCCAATACGAATCGCCGTGGCGACGGTATCGGGTTTCTCAACCGGAGCTCCGTAAAAAATCGGCGCCGATCCAGCCGCTTGAAATCCAATCATGCGCGGCAACTTCGTCGAACGGCCTGCCGCATGGAATTCGCGATAGCCTTTCCAATAAGCCGTGATGTTGCCCGCATTTCCCACTGGGAGAATATGAATGTCCGGGGCATCCCCGAGATCTTCGATGATTTCAAACGATGCGGTCTTTTGTCCCTCGATGCGGTCTGGATTGATCGAATTCACAATGGCAACACCATCGATTCCTCCAAACTCCCGAACGATGCGCAGGGCGTCGTCAAAATTTCCACGAATGGCGACAACCTTCGCGCCGTAAACAAAAGCCTGCACAAGTTTGCCGATGGCGATTTTTCCAGCAGGAAGAATCACGGCGCATTGGATACCCGCGCGGGCCGCATAAGCAGCGGCTGCAGCGGAGGTGTTGCCTGTCGAAGCGCAAATAACCGTCTTCGCGCCCTGCTCAACCGCTTTGGAAATCGCCACAGTCATTCCGCGATCTTTGAAGGATCCTGTTGGATTCAAGCCTTCGTATTTCAGATACACATCCGCGCCGGTTTTTTCGCTGAGGCGTGGGGAGTGAATAAGCGGCGTCGAGCCTTCGCTGAGAGAAATAACAGGAGTGGCTTCGGATACCGGCAGATATTGACGGTAGCGGTGGATGAGCCCTTTGTCGTTGAGAGGAGCGATCACGAGAACGACTCCATATGAAGCAACAACGGCGTGCCCTTCACGCAAGGCAACGAGGCAAGTTCTTGAGCAGTTTTTTTCATGGGACCAAAAGGTGCGTCATGGAGGGTCAATACAAGAGGCACGGCACCATCCACCAGACCTTCTGGTTGAATGACAGAAAGAATTCCGATGTCGGCTTTCGCGAGGGTTCCCGCAATCTGAGCCAGCACGCCTGGACGGTCTTCCACGCCGAGACGCAGGTAGTATTTAGAAATGGTTTTATCAACGTGTTTGCAACGCCCGTAGAGGCTGTGGGACGTAAACCCGACACACTGACGGGGGGATTGCAGGAAGGCAGCGGCCTCGGCGAGATCGGCGAGAACAGAACTGGATGTCGGATCCTGACCGGCTCCGCGTCCGTAGAAAAGAGCATCACCCACCACGTCCCCACGAACAGCCACGGCATTGAAGACGCCATTAACCGAAGCAAGAACATGGGACTTTGGAATGAGCGTCGGAACAACGCGGACTTCGATTTCATTCGCCTCGTCGGCTTTGATCGAGGCGATCAATTTGATGCGGTAGCCGAGCTCGTCTGCAAAACGGATGTCAGCGGCGGTCACTTTTTCAATTCCTTCGACGAGGACGTCGTTCGGATTCACCCAAAAACCATAAGCCAGCGAAGCGAGAATAATCGCCTTGTGGGCGGCGTCCCAACCGTTGACGTCCAGAGCGGGATCCGCCTCCGCATAGCCGAGTTTCTGGGCTTCGGCGAGCACTGGCGCGAAATCCAAACCCTCATTGGTCATGCGGGTGAGGATGTAGTTGCTCGTGCCATTGAGAATGCCATGAATCGCTTCAAAGCGGTTTCCGACGAAGGCCTCGCGAACGGATTTGATGATAGGGATTCCTCCGGCGACAGCTGCCTCGTAGAAAACAGGCACACGCTTTTCGCGGGCCAATTCAAAAATTTCCTGGCCATGTTCTGCGAGAAGCGCCTTGTTGCCGGTGACGACGATCTTACCAGCCTCAATCGCTTTTTTGACAAAGCGGAGCGGAATATCAATTCCTCCCATGAGTTCAACAACCACATCAATCGTCGGATCGGCGAGCAGGTCGTCGGAAGAAGCAGTGAAAAGGTTAGCGGGCGCCTCTACATCGCGGACCTTGGCCAAGTCGCGGACAGCAATTTTACGCACATCGAACTGAACGCCGAGTCGTTGTTCCAGAAGAGGGCCGTTGCGCAGAAGATTCTTAAAAACCCCAGCGCCTACTGTTCCAAACCCTGCTAACCCAATTCCGATTTTTCTACTCATTGAAGAACGGGAGATATCAGCGTTCCGCGATTTTTGTGTAAAGACAGAACCGCTCTGTTCCTGTGAAAAAAATTCCGAGGCGAAATGTCATATCATCGCCCAAACCCAACCACAGCGACATAGAAATCCAATTTCAAATAATTTTTCGGAGTCACGAGATCTTGGGTGAAGATTCCCCTCACGAAGCCAAATTAACCCATCCGCGTGAAGAGAACCCAATGGGGTGTGGAATGTGTAGCGTCCCTAAAAAACGCATCACAGAAATTTCTGGTCTTTAAAAAAGAAGCTTCGTGAAGGCAATTAACTCATGCAAAACCGAAGGCTAAAGTGAATTTGCACAAAAAGATAAAAGAATAGCTGGACGGTCTTTTATTTTTGCCGTATAAAAAAGGACTAATGCTTATGCAACGTAAAAGTGCGTTTTCCCGCCGAGGCCCCGACTTGGTAACCGAAGAACTTGTGGCTGTATTGACCAAAAAGACTTCTTTTGAATTCAAACAGTTGTTTGACATGGTCCATGAGCAACTCAAAGCACGTAACGCTGCTAGCGGTGGTGAGGAAATGTTGCGCCTTCGTGCCTACGAGAAACTCCAAAATCTTGTCTCACGCGGAATGGTTAAAAAGACCGGCAAAAAATACAAAGGCCTCGCCTCTCTGTCGAAAGCCCTCATTCCCGACGCTCCTCCGGTTACTAAATAACCCCCTCCCCTTGGAGGTTCCGTCGCACCCCCAGTTGCGTTTCACAGGATATTTTTTTGTGATTTTACGAAAAAATATTTCGTTTCCTGTGACGCTGTGTTTATTTTCGCCACTTCGAAATCAAACCTATCATGGCATATAAAGACATTACTCCACCCGCAGGCGAAAAAATTACCATCTCCAACGGCAAGCTGACCGTTCCGAACAACCCCATCATTCCCTTCATCCGTGGAGACGGAACAGGCCGTGATATCTGGGCTTCAAGCGTTCGCGTTCTCGATGCCTCAGTGGAAAAAGCCTACAAGGGTTCCCGCAAAATTTCCTGGTTCGAAGTGTTCGCCGGCGAAGCTTCGAAGACAAAATTCGACAACTGGCTTCCCGATGACACCATCACAGCTTTCAACGAATACCTTGTTGGCATCAAAGGCCCGCTCACCACTCCAGTCGGCGGTGGCATCCGTTCGCTAAACGTTGCCCTTCGCCAACTCCTCGATCTCTACGTCTGTCTCCGCCCTGTGCAGTATTTTCAAGGCGTGCCCAGCCCAGTGAAGCACCCCGAAAAAGTCGAAATGACTATTTTCCGCGAGAACACGGAAGACATCTACGCGGGCATTGACTTTGAAGCCGGTTCGGAAACCGCAATGAAGACTCTGAATTTCTTGAAAGATAATTTCCCCAAGGAATTCAAAAAAATCCGCTACGGTTCGGATGCACTCGAAACCATTGGCGTCGGATTCAAACCCGTTAGCAAACCGGGCACCGAACGTCTCGTCCGTGCAGCGATCCAATACGCGATCGATCAAGGTAAAAAATCCGTTACCCTCGTTCACAAGGGCAACATCATGAAATACACCGAGGGCGCGTTCCGCGACTGGGGATACGACCTCGCCAAACGCGAATTCGGAGCCGTTGAGATCGACGGCGGACCATGGTGCAAACTGCCAAACGGCATTGTTATCAAAGACGCTATTGCCGACATCACGCTCCAACAGGTTCTCACCCGTCCAGACGATTTCGATGTCATCGCAACACTCAATCTAAATGGTGACTACCTCAGCGACGCCCTCGCCGCACAAGTCGGAGGAATCGGCATCGCTCCCGGAGGTAATATCAACTACATCACCGGCCATGCGATCTTCGAGGCCACCCACGGCACCGCGCCGAAGTATGCCGACCAAGACGTCGTCAATCCAGGCTCGGTCGTCCTCTCCGGCGAAATGATGCTTCGCTACATGGGATGGAACGAAGCCGCCGACCTCATCCTCAAAGGTCTCAACGGTGCCATCTCCAGCAAGCGCGTCACTTATGATTTTGCCCGCCTCATGGATGGCGCAACCAAGATCAAGTGCAGCGAATTCGGCGACAACATCATCGCCCACATGTAATCTCGACCGGGGAGCTTTTATTACAAAGGCTCCCCGGGTTCCCCCTCAACATTTCCCCCCCCCTCTCCTTCACTTTCTATGGAGTCAATAACTGACTCACTTGGGTTATTTTTACTCTCGCAATCAGGAAAGTTCCGTGCAAATTGGAAATTCTTAATCTTTTCCAATGACACGTTCAAAACTCTCCATCATTCCGTTGGTTGCCGCGACAGCTCTTGTCCTCCCCGCTTGCAAACCACCGACACCCGCCGCATCTCCGGAATCCAAGCAAACCCCTGCTTCGAAGGAACAGGCAAATGCCAACGCTGAAGCTAAACCTGCTCCAAGCCCTGAAAAGCCAATCGTCATTCCTGAAATTGTTGCCACAGTGAACGGCCAAAACATCACCAAGCAACAACTCGAAGAAATCTTCAACGCGGCTGTAGAAACCTCCGGAGCGAAAGCCTCGGATCTCAGCAACGAACAAAAACTCGGCGCTTACACACAACTCCTCCAAGAGTTGATCATGGACAAACTCGTGTCAGAAGCTTCCTCCAAAGAGAAAGCCAGCGACGCCGATGTGAATACGGAAATTGAAAAAATCAAAAAACAATTTCCTGACGAAAAAGCTTTTGAAGCCCAGTTGAAAGAAGCCGGCCAGACTCCGGAGAAACTCAAAGAAAACATCCGCACGATGCTCCAGCAGCAACGTTGGATGAAATCCCAGGTGAAACCAGCGGACGTCACCGAAGCTCAAGCCAAAACTTTCTACGACTCCAACAAGTCTGAATTTGAACAACCCCAAACCGTCAAAGCTTCACACATCCTCTTCATGGTCCCACAGGACGCCTCAGAAGATGTAGTAAAACAGAAAAAAGACGCTGCGGCCAAAGCTTCAGCTCGCGCCAGCAAGGGTGAGGACTTTACAAAACTCGCCCAGGAACTCTCGGAAGAACCCGGCGCAAAAGAATCGGGAGGAGACCTTGGCTATTTCACAAAAGACCGCATGGTTCCTGAATTCGCTGACGCCACTTTTTCCCAAAAAATCAACGAAGTGAGCCAACCCGTCCGCACTCAATTCGGATGGCACGTCATCAAAGTCACCGACAAAAAAGAGGCAGGTCTCGTTCCATTTGCTGAAGTCAAAGATCAAATTTCAGCCTTCTTGAAAAACAACGAACAGCGTCAGGCCGTTGATAGCGTTCTCAGCAAACTGAAAGGCGCTGCCAAAATCGAAACCTTCCTGCCAACCGAAGGGTAAGGATGGAGCAGTCAGGCAAAGCCGTTGCCGGCGTAATCGGGCTTGGCATCATTGGAAACCGAGTCGCGGCCAACTTGCGTCGTGCCGGATATCAGGTCTGGCTGTGGAACCGCACACTCCGCCCGGAGCCGAATTTCTTGAGCTCTCCCGCTGAGGTTGCGGAATCCGCCAAGCACATCCAAATCTTTGTCGCGAACGGGGAGGCTCTCCTCTCCGTTGTTAAAGCCATGGCGCCGGTTCTTACGCCAGAGCACATCGTCATGAACCATGCCACGGTCTCCCCGAAAGAGACCCTCGAAGCGGCGGCCATCGTTCGTGAAAAACACGCGGTTTTTCTCGATGCGCCATTCACCGGCAGTCGTGATGCCGCTGCACAAGGGGAACTCATTTATTATGTCGCTGGTGACCCCGCCGCACTCACGCGCGTGCGCCCGTTGCTCGAAGCCTCCTCAAAAAAAATTCTCACCTTTGGCGAAATCGGACAGGCAACTGTTATTAAAATTGCCACGAACGTCATTTCTGCGACGGCGGTGGGAGCCCTCACTGAGGCGCTCGCGCTGCTTCACAGCCACGGAGTCGAACTGAACAAGCTCTCGGAAGCTCTGGAGTCGAATGCTGCCCGCTCGCCTGTCATCGACATGAAACTGCCCGGCATGATTCACGCGGATTTTGACCCACGTTTTTCGCTCAAAAACATGTTCAAGGATGTGCAGATCGCACTCTCTGCAGCAGAGGATAAAAATCTGGAGCTTCCCACTGCATCAGCCTTTGCAGGCATTGCGATGGCGGGTCTCCAGCGCGGTTGGGGAGAATCCGACTTTTCCGTTATTTCTCGTTTCTACGAGTATCCAGGACAAGCAACGACTCCAGCAAATCCCCTCCCACCTGCAACTCCTACGGAACCTGCTCCAGAAAATAAATCCTCAGGCATGAAAAACCTGTGGGGCATCTTCCGCCGCAGAAAATGAAGTCCACTGCCCTTCCCTTATCGGGATGTTTTCGACTACCGCAACGGTCATCACTGGTTTTCAGCGGACCAGACGCCAAGCGTTACCTCAATGGCCAGATCAGCATTGACGTAACTCGCCTGCAACAACTCCTCGCCAGGCCCTCGTGCCTCCTCACCGCTAAAGGAAAACTCTGCGCCCGCATTTTTATTTGGAAGGACAATGAGAACTTTATCGTAGAAACCGAGCCCGAGCTGGCTGAGGCCGTCCAAATGCGACTCGAGCGCTACATCATTGCGGATGATGTCACAGTCAGCCTTCACGAGAATACACCTCCGAGCTATCATGTTTTCGGCAGGGAAACCACCGAGGGCCGTGTCGCAATTAACCGCATCGGAATTCCAGGATTCGACACACCAGAGAAACCGGATGATCTCACCGAACTTCCACACGAAGTCGTCGAATTTTTGCGCATCAACCACGGAGTTCCCGCTTGGGGCCATGAACTCAATGAAGACACACTGCCTCAGGAAGCCCGCCTTGAGATCACGGGGGTGGATTTTGATAAAGGTTGCTACGTTGGACAAGAAGTGGTTTCCCGCCTTAAAAGCGTAGGACGAGTGAATAAGCGCCTCCACGGGTTTCTGGGCTCGTTGGATCACCCTCTCCACGCAGGTGCAAAACTTCACCCTCCCGGCCAACCGGAGATCAGGGCCGGACATCTCACCAGCGCATCTCAGCATTTTGGCATCGCACAAACCGTCGCCCTCGGTTATCTCCAGCGCCAGTTCGAAGATCTTCCGCGCTTGGCTGTGTGCTCTGAAAACGGTAACCTGCTTGGCGAGGTTGAACGCCGAGAATTTCCAATCCTATGAAAATACTCTCCCTGCTTGCCGCACTCACTCTCATCGCATCAGCCTCCGCCGCCACGCTCGGCCCGGATGTTGCCGTCATGCAAATCCGATTCGGTAACGAGAAACAAACCCGAAAGGTCGTCATCGGGCTCTATGATGATGCAACTCCGCGGACGGTTGAAAATTTCAAAACCCTCGTTCGAAAAAAATTCTATAACGGCCTGCAATTTCATCGCGTCTTTCCAAGTTCATTCGTTCAGACCGGCGACCCCATGAGCCGCTGGGGACAAAAGGACCAGACGGGAACCGGCGGTCCGGGCTACACGATTCCTGCAGAGATCGGATTAAAGCACGAGCAAGGATCTGTCGCCATGGCCCGACTCCCGGATAAAATTAACCCCGCAAAAAATTCCAACGGGAGCCAGTTTTATGCCTGCCTCACTCCCCTCCCCAACCTCAACGGCCAATACACTGTTTTCGGAAAAGTGCTCGAAGGCCTCGACGTTTTAGAAGCCCTCAGCAAACAGCAAACAAACAGTAACGATTTTCCATTGCAAAAAATCATTATTAAATCCATTCTCCTTGCCCCTCGCGATTCCTCGCCGGCAAACCGGTAAAGGAGTAGCAGGAAAATCTCAGGGTAGATACCGAAGTGGCCAAACGGGGCGGACTGTAAATCCGCTGGCTTACGCCTTCACTGGTTCGAATCCAGTTCTGCCCACCACCCTCTCCAACAGCA
>JBEIMO010000070.1:0-9420 GCA_040378625.1 Verrucomicrobiia bacterium
CCGCGCACGACTTCGGAAATCAGACACGACTTCACTCCGGGATGGAAAAGACAGGTCGGATGGAACTGAATGAATTCCATGTTGGCAATCAATGCACCCGCCCGCCAAGCCATGGCCACGCCATCGCCCGTGGCAACATCGGGATTGGTTGTATAAAGATAAACCTTCCCGCATCCCCCCGTGGCAAGCACGGTCACGTCGCTGCGAAGGGTTTCAACAGCACCGGTTGATTCATCCAGCACATAAGCGCCGACGCAGCTATTCTCCATCGCGTAGCCGAGTTTTCCCGTGGTGATGAGATCCACCGCCATGTGGTTTTCCATGACGTGGATTTGCGGGGTTGCGGCGATGCGTTCGAGGAGTCGGTTTTCAATTTCCTTTCCTGTGGCATCCTGAAAATGAAGCACACGGCGCTTCGAGTGGCCTCCTTCGCGGCCCAGATCGAGTTCGTGACCGCCATTGCCATTTTCGCGATGGTCAAAATGCACCCCCATGTGCATGAGCTCATCAATGCGCGCCGGCCCCTCGGTCACCACGGCCCGCACGACATCCTCATGGCAAAGCCCGGCACCAGCGGCCAGCGTGTCGCGAACATGAAGCTCAAAAGAATCCTCATCGCTCATGACACAAGCCACTCCCCCTTGAGCCCATGCGGTATTGGAATCCGCTCGTCCGCGTTTGGTGATTAGAGCAACAGAACCCTTTTCTGCGGCTTTCAATGCAAATGAGAGTCCGGCAATTCCGCTGCCGAGAACGATAAAATCAAATTCCTTCATGATTGGGGTGACAGAGCAATGTTGTCGATGAGACGCGCTTTGCCGAGAAAAACCGCAGAGGCAAGCCGACCCTCTACCGTGCGTTTCCGCAGAGGCTCGAGCGATGAGGCATCCACCGCCTCTATGTAATCGATCCTTGCACCCGGTATTTTTGAAATCTCTTTTGTGGCTGCACGCACAATAGCAGTTGGATCTTTCAATACAGAAGCCGCCACAAGGGCCGCGTGGATTTTGGGAGCAAGCGCGCGTTCGTCAGGCGTGAGATAGGCATTGCGCGAACTGGCGGCAAGTCCGTCACTCTCACGAATGGTTGGCGAACCAACAATCTCCACAGGGAAATTCAAATCCCGAACCATGCGACGGATGATCGCCAGTTGTTGCCAATCCTTTTCCCCAAAGACGGCGTGGGTTGATTGAGTTATCAGAAAAAGTTTAGAAACAACCGTGCAGACCCCCCGAAAATGGCCCGGTCGAGAGCGACCACAGAGCACGGAGGAAAGTTTGTCCTCATCCACAAAAACGGACCGTCCTGTCCCATACATTTCATCCACCGAGGGATTAAAAACTACATCCGCCCCACCCCGGCGACAAAGGGCCAGATCGTTTGCCAATGGGCGCGGATAGGCTGAAAAATCTTCTTTCGGACCGAACTGAATCGGGTTCACAAAAATCGAAACGATGACGGAACCCTTGGCTCCAGCGATGCGACGCGCATGGCGGATCAAGGCTTCATGGCCATGATGCAGAGCCCCCATGGTGGGCACAAAGACCACTTTTCCTGATTGGGATTTTCTCCAAAGGCGCACGGAATCCGCCGTGCGAAGCACTTTCAGGATTGAGCGAGTGGCAGCCATTCCCTTGGGAAGGGAGAGGGATTAATTTTCAGCGGGTGCGGAAGGCATTTCCTCCGCGCTGGGAACAGGCTGTGCTGCTGAAGTGGCAGATTCTTCAGCCGCAGGAGTTGCCGAGGCTTGAGGCACCGGCGCACTCAGAAGTTGTTTTTGAACGGCCGATTTGCTGTTCGCGGACTTGGCCGTAACAATCGACAGCAGCAGCGTAATGACAAAAAAGGCAATCGCCAGCCAGGTTGTAAATTTTGCGAGCACATTGGTTGTTTGTGAACCAAAGACGTTGTCCGTGAGACCACCCCCGAAGGCCGCACCAAGACCCTCACTGCGTGGACGCTGCATAAGAACGACAAAGACCATCAACAAGCACACAATGATGTGCAACGTGATTAAGACTGGCAAAATTATTGACATAAGCGAACCGAAGAAATTAACCGAGTCGCCTTTTTAGTAAAGACAAGAAATGCCCATTCCTCGGTCATTGCATCGCCTCAAGCAAAGCTTTGAGCGGCACGATGGCAAAGCGGGTTGACGTATCCGAGATAGCGTAGGGCAGAATCAAGTTTCCGCAGTGCACAAGGCTTCCACAACTATAGAGAACATTTGGCACATAGCCCTCGCGCTCATCGGGAGCGGGATGGAGCAACGGTTCCCTCAATCGCCCGATCACCCGCGAGGGATCGTTGCGGTCGAGCAGAACCGCACCAATACAGTATTTGCGCATCGGTCCGACTCCATGGGTTATGAGAAGCCATCCGTCATTTGTCTCGATCGGCGAACCACAATTCCCCATCTGAACAAATTCCCACGACTGTGTCGGGCGGATGATGATTTTTGATTCATACCAAAAGTGGAGATGATTGGAGAACATGAGATGAATGTTCTCTCCATCCTGGCGCCCGAGCATCGCGTATTGGTCGCCGAATTTCCGCGGGAAGAGGGCGAAACCCTTATTTTTAACTGCCGGTCCATTGAGCGTGCAGATCGTGAATTCCCGAAAATCCCGCGTCTGCACCATTTGCGGAATCACTACACTGCCGTCATAAGCCGTGTAGGGTGCATAATAATTATAGGATCCATCCGGTTCGCGGAAACGCACAAAACGGGCATCTTCAATGCCATTGCTCTCCGTTGGCGCATACGGAAAAAGAATTTTTTCGGAAATCGAAATCCCTTTGTCGAAAATGACGGTGTAGTTGGCCTGAGCGAGCATCATGGCACGTTCAGCCGCTCGACGGATATTGGGCTCGTTGGAATTTGCACGGATGCTGCGCACGCACCCCTCCAGCTCTTCAATCCGGAAACTTTCCGGCAAGGACTGTGTCGCCGCTAAAGCATCGTCATATTCAATCCCCATTTCCTGGAGTTTGCGACGAAATGTCTTGAGATCGTAGTGGGCGGCAAGATGAGGCCGTGGCTGATTCACAAAGCGAGAGACGTCATCCAGACGAATATCACCATCATGCGTTATGATCCCCGATCGGAAAGTAATGGAGGAAACATGCCCCTCGCCGGTCGATCTCAAGCTAAGAATAAAACGAAGTTCCTGTTTTCCTGTCCCCCGCTGATCCGGCGCAACCACTATACTAGGATTAAAGAGAGCACTCGACTCCAACGAATATTCGTTAATGAAAAAACTTCCCAAGAGAAGGCGCCGAGGCTCGCTCAATGCAATATCTGTCGGAAACTGCGGGCGAATTTGTTCGAACCTTTGCAAAAAAATCTCATGAATCCGCTGATGTCGTTCATCGAACTCCCAAAATACATCGTCGAGCTTGGCCTGGACGGCTTCATCATCGAGATGCATGACACGAGAATAGATACTAAGAATACGCGGATTCGGCTCCTGAGTCCCGATCGGCTTAACGATAAGAGAAGGCTGGAAGGGCCGCAGCAAGACACGGCGAGGCTCTGGACGAAGAGTGAGAGGAACACGTCGTATCTGAGATTCAAGTGGGTTCATGATAGTGATATGTTTTGAGAAAATCGATGGAGTTGCTGAATCTCTGCACGAGCCAGGAGGAACGAGAGCGTGGACTCCGCACCTTGGTTTTCATTCACCCGGTGCTCGTGCAATCCATCACGGCAACCACCTGTGGAGGGATCGTAGATCGATAGACGAAGGTCGTTGGCCCCGAGAAACCATTCAAAGGCGCGTTCAGCCTCCTGTTTCCAGAAATCATCCCCCGTTGCGTGAAGCGCTTCCATGCAGGCTCCGACGGCCGCTACCGCCTCGATGGGTTGCTGATCGAAGATCGCCCCTTCGCTGCCGCGCCGCCAAAATCCATTTGAACCAACCGGTCGAAAAACTCCACCCTCTCCCGTTTGGTGCCGCATCAACCAACGCAAGGCCTCCAATCCCGTTTGCCTCATACTTTCATTTTGCATCCACCGCCCGGCCAGAATGAGTGCCTGCGCTAATCGGGGATTATCGTAGGCCAAAATGTCCTCAGCCCATCCCCATCCGTCCACAGCATTACGTTGAAAAAGGGCGAACAATTTCCCCGCCAATTCCTCTCTAATACGCGATGCCAGAAGATCGCCATGTAGCGTCCGGAAATACTCATGAAGACCGAGAAGCGCAAATGCCCAAGCCCTCGGCGATGTAAACCCTGAAACCACCGGCAGGGCGCGTTCGAAAAGATTGGCAGCCCACGCACGAAGCCCGACGTTTGAGCTCCTTCCAACGATCGCTCCCAACGCCCAAAGCGCCCGTCCATGACTATCCTCCGAACCTGTTTCCTCGATCCAATGACGACGAAATTCCATGAAATTCCGAAAGCGCCCGGAATCCGCAACAAAGGCATTTTCTAAAAATGCGGCCGCTGAGAACTGAAGACCCTGACATTCGGAAATTCCTTCACCAAGTTCCTCCAACTGCGCAGTCAGCAGAAGTGCCCGCGCATTGTCGTCCGTGCAATACCCGTCTTCAAAGCGAGGAATAGTAAAAATCGCATGCTGGAAGACGCCTGTGGAATCGCTCATCCGCAGCAGATGGTCGAACTTCCACTCCGGCAAACCACGCCTTTCCCTCGACCCATTAGAGACAGGCTTCGGGTGGCGTCCGTTGGTTTGATAGAGCTGCCGCGCCTCATCAAAAACATTCGCGTAATCCTGAGCGACACGATCCCACACCATTTCGCGGCCCATCATGTAAGCCTGTTTTCGCATGGCATGGCGACCGGCTTCGTGATCAAGCAAACCATTCACCGATTCCGCAATCGCATCGCCATTTCGAAAAGGAACGATGACGCCCCGCTCATTGGCCAGCAATTCGGTCGCGTGCCAGTAGGGCGTTGAAACCACCGCCTTTCCTGCACCGAAGCAGTAAGCCAGCGTCCCAGAGGTAATCTGGGCCTCGTTGAGATATGGGGTCACATAAATATCCGCAGCTCCGATGAATTCGCACAACTCCCGATGATCCACATAGCGGTTTACAAATTTGACATTCTGCTCGACGCCCAATTCCTTCGCCAACCGCTCCAGAGAAAGTCGGTAGGACTCGCCATTCTGACGCAACAAATTCGGGTGCGTGGCGCCAAGGACGATATAAACACATCCCGGATTTTGCCTCACAATAGCCGGCATGGCCTGAATCGCGTATTCGATGCCCTTGCCAGGCGAGAGCAATCCGAACGTGAGCAGCACGGATCGCCCCGCGACACCAAATTGATCCTTATAAAAATTCGGATCCACAAACGGAATATCGGGAATCCCGTGCGGAATAATGGAAATTTTTGAATCCCGCACTCCATAGATTTCACGAAGCATGGAAGCGCCTCGGGCGGTCATGACGACCAATTTGCTGGCACAATCAATCAACTCCCCGAATGCCTGTCGTTGCTCCTCATCGGGATTTGCCAGCACGGTGTGTAACGTTACAACGGATGGCATTTTGGCCCGCCTCAGAAGAGCCAGAATGTGACTTCCCGCCGGCCCACCAAAAATTCCAAATTCATGCTGAACGCAGAGCAAATCCGCGTGGGAAAGATTTAAAAACTCGGCCGCACGCAGGTAGGATGGCACTTCCTGTTCATTGATTTCGAAACGAACCTCCGGTGGATACTCGTAATGGTTTCCTCGATCTGTGACCGTCACCACCGGCGCTTGCCAGTCAGGCTTCAATCCCGCCACCGCATCACGCAAATCGCGAGTGAACGTGGCAATTCCGCATTTCCGTGGCGGATAATCGCCTAAAATTGCCACCTTCGCGGCATGATTTGTTATTCCCATAATTTGAATGAATCCGAGATTAATCGTTCTCGTCGCCTCATTCCCATGGGGGGAAACCCTATCTGCCGCCCAATTGGGTCAAAACATGCCCATCACCCCACAGGATGGGGGTATTTTTTACCGACTACACTATCGATAGCCCTCCGAAATGCTCTTTTGAGAATTTTTTAAAAACTCGGCCCGATAATTGCTGTGACTTCCAGTAACCAACCTAGGCGCCTTCCGATATGAGGCTGCCGAAACCGATTTTTAAAAGAAAATGTCACAAGAAAACCTCAATCCTTACCTCGAAGAAGTCACTGCTCTGCTGGATCTTGGACTCAAGTCCGACGCCCTTGCGCTGATTGAGGCCTGGCTTGAGACCTCCGATTGTCTGGATGTTCAGGTTGCCGCGCTGGAGGTTTTTACCCGTGTGGGAATTTTTGACCGGGCAGCCGCTGCCGGAGACGCCCTTTTGAAGGAAGGCAATCTCCCGCAAGATCAACTCTTCCGAATCGCTCTTGCATTCAATTACGCCGACCGCATCCAAGACGCCTACAACATCGAAAAATCGATCGCCCCGCACTCAAATGACGCCAGCCTCGTGCGGCTTTATGGAATCGCCTGCAAGGCCGCCCAGTTGGGCCGCTATTCAGAGGCTCTGGGCTGCATGATGGGCACCTTCCGCTACACAAATATCGAAGCGTGGGACGCTCATCGGAAAATATTTATCGATAGCGAGCTTGCCTCACTCTGGGAAAAACTGCCGAACCTGCCACTCCCATTGCGCGAGGCCATGAGGTATTGCAATTTGCCCTTCGACGAGATCATCGCAGATAACGAAAATACATTTCCCTTGCGTTGCTTGGATCACAGGGACATGGCCGCCCTGCCCGCCCGCTACCGCAAGTTGCTCCAACCTGTCCACAGCACATGCTTTGAAATCAACCCACGTCGGCAAGCGGCCCATCCACGTCTCTACAAAGACTACGTTCGTTGGCAGGAAGAACTCGTTCGCCCTCGCCTTGACGCGTTTCGCGCGCTGCGAGACAGGATTCGCCAGATGGTCATTGACCAACAACTCGCCTTTGCTGAATTCCAAGCCTCAAACGGTCGCATCGCCAGCGCGAGGAATCATCTCGTCTGCCATTTAGAACATTCCGCCGGAGCTTCCCTGGAATCACTCCCCAATATCCCAGTCCTTCAATCTTTGATCAGTGAATTCCAGGCCATGAATGCCGAGAGCCCGGAAACATTCCGCTACCTCATTTCGTGGAAATGCAAACAAAACCCCGAAGAGTTCATCCAAGACGTCCACTCCGAAATGCCGCCCGTAAATCGCGAATCGGGATACGCCGAACTCGCACTCGGCTGCATGCATTTCCGACTCGGCAACAACGAAGCGGCGATTCAACACTGGTCGAACTGCGCCAAGATCTGGCCGTCCGATGATGCTCCAATAATGAATGCCACAATGCTTCTGAGCGGAGAAAGCCGCTGGGAGGAGGCCACCAAAATGATCGAGCGCCTGCCAGAAACCTGCATGCAATCGTCGCTTTGGAAAAAGGCCCGCAATGCGATCCGCGAACAGCGCCCCTTCAGCATCTCTAACAAAAACTACCCAACGCCCATTATCCCCACCCCAAGCTTCGGCGGTCTTTACTCTGGCGCGGATGAGGATTTTCTTGTGGAGCAGAAAAAATACACACCCGTTTATTTCTAAACGAAACGGCTACTTCTGCAACGGACGCTTGTTGAAAATCCGGAACCAGTTTCCAAAGTGTTTTTTAACTCCTTCTGCAAAGCTTAGGTAGTTTCCATCAGGGCGACCGCCTTTTCTGATCGCTGCAAGAACGGCAGGAATCGTAAGTTCCGAAAGTTCAAACTCGGTGGAACTAACTCCGACCGCTGAGGAATGATGCGCATCGCTGGCCGCCGTCATACTCAACCCTCGCCGCTGCGCATAGGCGATTGCTTTTTCATTGGATCGCTTGGAGGTGACCGCCGCATTGAAAACCTCAATGGCCTCAAGCGGCAAAACATCCAACACCTCCTCGCGAATCCCCGCCCGCCATTGATCATAAGGATGCGCTGGAATCGCCACCCCGCCGGCTTGGGTGATTGCCTGAAAAACCTCCACGGCGGGACGGCCTTTGAGATACGGCAATGTCGCACCAATGCAGAGCATGTGTCCCTCCGCCGTGCTCACCTCAACACCTGGAATCACAAGAAATCCCTCAGGCAATGTTCGCCCCTTCAAGTATTCATGGGCTTCGCAGGAATCATGATCCGTAATCGCGATTCCACTCAGTCCGCGCTTCTGGGCTGCGGCAATGAGATCCTCCGGAGAGTTGCAGGCATCCTTGGAAAAAAACGAATGCACATGAAGATCGAATCGGTGAAGCATGAATGCGAGTATTTCCCTTGTTCGCGGAATGTGTGTAAAGAAGGAAGTCAGATTTATGAGCGTGGCATTTAAAGAATGGGCCCTTGTCTGCGAAGCACTGGGCACTGGAAAACAAAGCATCATCCTCCGCAAAGGCGGCATCGCTGAGGGTCGCGACGGCTTCGCCTTCAAACACGGCGATTTTTTTCTTTTCCCAACATGGTTCCACGAGCAACTCGGAAAAACCACACTCCCGCCGAAAACCCAAATTCCCGATCCCTTGGAGGGAGAAATCGAAATCCGTTACTCCGCCAAACTCGAATGGAGCCGCTTGGTCACCGATGCAGCCCTCCTCCCCCGCCTTCGTGAGTTCCATATTTTGAATGACAGCGTTATCGACGAACGCTTCCGCTACGACGAAAACGAAGGCATCCATGTGGGATTTCTCCGCGTCTTCCGCATCACCCCCCCTCAACGCCTCCCAATCCAAAAAAATTTCGGCGGCTGCCGTTCTTGGGTGGATTTGCCTACTTTGGAGAACATAACCCTCTCCCCCGTGATTACCGACGAGGAACACACCGAGCGCCAGTTTGCATTGGAACAACTTTTATTGCCTGACGTCCCGTAAGAAGAGAACGAGCACTGACTTCAGAATCCAAGTTTCCCTCTTTTCGCGGGAGACACAGTTGATTGCGGATCCGCCTGCGCGCTTCGCGACTCCGCCGTGACCGGTTGCGGATTTTTCCGGCGCGACTGATTTTGGTAGGGCCGGGGCGTCCTCGACCCGCCGGAAGGTTGTGCAACCATGTCTCAAAGCCCGGCGCGTCCAGAGGCCGACGCCCTACCCTTTCCGCGCGACTGAACGCTGAAAACTTACCCCTTGCTGAAAACCACAGTTGCTTTGTGGCTCCGTGAGAGGCCTGATTGCCAGCCCCGAACATCGGGCGCCCCCCCAATCCTGCCATCCTGTCTAAACCTTTAGATCGGCGCGTCCGGAGGCCGGCGCCCTACCCTTTCCGCGCGACTGAACTCTGAAAACTCTCTTCCTTAAATAATAAACTCCCATTCCGCCGAGGAGAAGAAGGCCGAGGACATACGTGCTTGGCTCGGGGACGCCGTAGATTTCGCCGCCGACGCTGTTTTGGAATCCGCTTCCAGAGAATCCACTCGTTAATCCACTGCTAAACGAATTTGTGTA
>JBEIMO010000071.1:0-9403 GCA_040378625.1 Verrucomicrobiia bacterium
CGGATCGGGCGTCCGAGACGCGCGCATCGAAAACAATCTGCGAGGCTTCTCCAAGTCGTGTGCGCAAATTTTGCGGAGTTTAGAGGGCCTCGATCTTGACTTTGTTGATAATGATAACCCGCGAGCAGAGCATTTCGAATTCTGGAAGAATGTGTGTCGAAAGGAGAATGGTGTGGTGACGGCGCAGGTTGCGGATCAGGTCGCGCACGAGACGGATTTGATTGGGATCAAGACCGATGGTGGGCTCGTCCAGAATGAGGAGATCGGGTTCGTGCACCATAGCATCGGCAAGCCCGACTCTCTGCCGGTAACCTTTCGAAAGGCGGTTGATCATCTTTTTTTCAACGTCTTCCAGTGCGCACAGCTCCAAAACATCGCTGATGCGTTCGCGCAGGCGCCGGCCAGGAACGCCTTTGAGGGCCGCCCGATAGCGGAGAAACTCGTTCACCCGCATGTCGCCATAGAGCGGAACATTCTCAGGCATGTAGCCGATGTGCTCGCGGGCGTGAAGGCTCTCGCTGAAAACATTGAATCCTGCCACTTCAGCGGAACCGGATGTGGGAGGAAGAAAGCCTGCCAGCATCTTCATGGTCGTGCTTTTACCAGCACCATTCGGGCCCAGAAAGCCAACGATTTCCCCTTTTTGAACCTCAAAATCAATGGCATCGACGGCGGTTGTGCCGCCATATTTTTTTGTCAGTTTCTCGACTTTGACCATGAAGCCTCTGTTTTTAAACTTTGTCAGTCGGCACTGCAAGTGCGGCGCGGAGGTTTGTGGCCAGCAGCACTAAAAAAAACAAAATGCCCGAGACGGCAGCCATCATTCCCGCAGAGCTTAATGCGGCCATTTGCGGGTTGTTTGTCAGCTTTCCAAGGAGGGTGGGGGCGATCGTGATGGCTGCCAGATGGCCGCCGGTCGCGCTGATCGCTGCGACCAACAAGCTGATTATTAAAGCGCCGGTCATCCGGCGGCAGAGGAGAAGGGCCGTAGCTCCGGGCACGATGAGCATCGCCACGACTAAAATGCTGCCCACGCTTTCAAAGGCGATGACGGAGGTTATGGCTGTAACCACCGTGAGTCCGTGGCGCATGAGTTGAGGCGGAATACCGGCCGTGGAGGCAAAGCGGGGATCGAATGCGGCGAGGCGAAGTTCTTTGTGGAAGATCAGTGCGAGAAGGAGGTTGAAAACGAAAATTCCTGCGGAAAGCCACGCCACGCGTGGAACTGGGCCGACATCGACCACGGCCAGTTCAATCGCTCCATATAAAACGCAGCCAGGATCCAAATCGACGTGGTCGGCGGCCAAGCGAATGAGAATAAGGCCCAGAGCGAACAGGCTACAAAAGACGACGCCCAGCGAGGCGCCGGGTTCCACATTTCCACTGCGTTGGATCGATCCGCTTAAAACGGCGGTTAGCAATCCCGCGCACACCGCACCAACAACCATGGTCTGAGGTTCCCTTGAGCCGGATAGTAGAAAGGCAATCGCCAATCCGGGGAGCACAGCGTGGCTGATAGCGTCGCCGAGCATGCTTTGCTTATTCAGTAAAAGAAAAACGCCAGGGATCGCGCAGGCCATTGATATCAGCACGCCCGTCACCACGATCCATGTATCAATATCGGTCCAGTTCATGCGGGGAGTTTCTCTGGGTCGGGAGGCACGAAATTCGTTCGGTTTTCTTTGTTGAGGAGACATTCGAGTTCCTCAACGAGTCGCGGATCCAAAACATGTTCGATGAGGTCTGCATCGCGATCAACTCTTGCTGGAGCGACGTCCGCATGGCTGAGAAGATACAATTCCCAGAGGCGATGATTTCTCACCAAGCGGCGAGCTTCGATCTCTCCCCGTCCAGTGAGCTGAACCGTCTGGCCTTCCGGCGATGCGGTCACAAGACCGGATTCGGCGAGTTGGGAAATGTTGCGAAGCACCTCAGATTTTTCCCATGGGCGCTTGGCAAGAATGTCCGAGTGCTTGACGACTGGACCGCTGGATTCGGCGCATTCGAAAATGGCGCGCAGCATGTGTTCGCTGTGAAGTCGTTCCTCAGCGCGGCGCTCCGTAAGCCATCGCGTCAAAAGCCCCCGGCGGGTTCCTGCAAGAAATCCCCATGCAAAAAGACTGGTTGCGGCCAGAACAATCAGGGCGCCGGTCGGCATTTTGGGAAAGACCGCGCTCCCCATAACGCCCGCCAACGCGCTAGCTGCACCGATCAGTGAGGAAATGACCGCCATGGTGCCCAGATTGTCTGTCCAAAATCGCGCAGCAGCCGGAGGGATGACAAGCAGGGCGACGACCAAAAGAATTCCCACGCTTTGCAGGCCGATGACTGTTACCAAAACGACCGCGCCCATAAGCAGGAGATCAAGGATTTTTACCGGCCAACCCGCCGCGCAGGCGAATGCCTCATCGAAGCACAGTAGGGAGAATTCTTTGAAGAGCCCCCCGCAGAGCACCAGCAGCACGAGTGCGCTGAGGAAAACAAATTGGGCGTCCTGAGTGGTCATGGATGCCGTGTTGCCGTAGATGAAACTCTCCAATCCCGCTGCCTGTCCGCCTGGGAGTTGCTGGATGGCGCTTAGCAAGGCGACGCCTGTTCCAAAAAAAACACCCAGCACAATGGCCAGCGAGGCGTCGTCTTTGATTCGGCTGAATCGACGGATCAGCATGACGGCGAACATCCCGGCGATCCCTGAAATTGCAGCGCCGCAAGATAACCAGAGGAAGGAGCGCGCATTCCAACCCAATGTGTGGGCCAGTAGAAAAGCGGCAGTGATTCCTGGAAGTGTGGCATGTCCGATTGTGTCACCCAGGAGTGAGCGCTTGCGGAGCAAGAGGAACGCTCCGACGAGACCTGCCGCCGCACCGAAGACACAAGCCCCGGCGAGCACGATGCGGGTGTTGTGGTCCTGCAGCAAAAGAACTCGCCAGAGAGTTTCGAGGGGTGTCATTAGATTTTTGAAACGGCACCGGGTCTTGAGAGGTCGGTGACTGCCTCATCCAGCAAGGTGAGTCGGGATCCGTAAGTTTTCAGGAGATTTTCGGGAGTAAGAACATCCGCCACCGCTCCCTGCGTGACGACTCGCATATTTAAGAGCACGGCATCATCAAAATATTCCACCACGGTTTCGAGATCATGATGCACGCAGACCACGGTTTTGCCTTCCTCTTTGAGGCGCTTCAGAACTCCAAGAATGGCTTGTTCCGTGGCGGCATCGACGCTCGCGAATGGTTCATCCATCAAGTAAAAATCAGCCTTTTGCGCCAGCGCTCTGGCTAAAAAAACTCGTTGCTGCTGGCCTCCGGAGAGTTGACTGATTTGCCGTTGCGCAAAATCCCCGAGCCCGACGTCCGCAAGTGCTTCCTCAGCCATGCGCCGGTGAACCGATCGAACCGGCAGGCACCATCCAATGCGTCGGTAAAGCCCCATGGCCACAACATCCCTTGCGCTCACCGGGAAATCCCAATCCACACTCTCGCGCTGGGGGACATAGGCGATGCGCGAACGGTTCTTTTTCAACGATCCGCCAAAAAATAAAATCTCTCCCGAAGCTTTGGGGATGAGGCCAAGAGCGGCTTTGAGGAGTGTGCTTTTACCGGCGCCATTGGGTCCGACGATCGCCGTGCTGCGCGCTGGTTGAATCGAAAGTTCCGCATCCCACAAAACGAGTTTTTTCTGATACGCGACATTCAGCGACCGAACTTGCAAGGGGAGGGGAGTCATGGCTTCACTCCCCCAGAAACCGAGCCTCCCAGCGCTTCGGTGATGGTTTTGACATTGTGTTGGATCATTCCGGAATAACTTCCCGTGGGCGTTCCTGCGGCTCCCATAGAGTCCGAGTAGAGCATTCCGCCAAGGCGAACATCCTGCCCGCGTGCCTTGGCGCCTTCGATAACCGCACGGACATTCTTTTCCGACAGCGTGGATTCTACAAAAATCGCCGGGATTCTGCGTTTCACGATAAGGTCCACCAAGCGGTTGATATCCGCCACACCCGCTTCGGATGCCGTGCTGAGGCCTTGAATGCTGGAAACGGCGAGTCCTGTGGCCCTCGAGAAATATTGGAAAGCATCATGCGCGGTGATCAGCAGACGTTGTTCCTCGGGAATCGTGGCGATCAATTGTTTCATTTCAACCGAAAGATTGTTGAGTTCCTTTGTGTAGCGATCGGCATTTGCTCGAAAGACCGCTTCGCCCGCAGGATCTTTGGCCGACAGGGTCTTGCGGACTGTTTTGACGCATTCCGCCCAGAGCGCCGGATCCATCCAAACATGAGGGTCTGTGACTGTCCCTTCTTTCAAGAGCTGATTAGGTGAAATGCTATCAGTCACGGCCGCAACTGCGATTTTGCGTTTAGCGATTTTTTCAAAAGTTTCGTCCATGCGGCCCTCCAGATGCAGACCGCTGTAAAAAACTACATCTGCCTTGAGCATCTTCGCCACATCGTCACGAGTTGGCTTGTAGAGATGGGGATCAATGCCATCCGCCATGAGAACAGATACTTTGGCACGCTCGCCGGCAACAAAGCGAACCATCTCGCCCACCATGCCGGTTGTGCAGACGACTTCCAATCCCATAGCCGCTCCGGAAAAAATCCAGACCGACAAGAGCCCCACCAGAAGAAGAAGTTTCATCGGGTTAAGAAAGTTAGCCTAGCCTAATACTTAGGCAAGCATTTGTTATTCAGTTTTATTGCCAGCCTTGTCGGAAGGCTTCGAACTCCTCGCGGCGTGCTACATAGTCGAGTTCCTGGCGCGCGGAGTTGAAAACGAAAAACCCAATAAGAATGAGCATGGGATTGAAAAAAATTCCTGCTCCGACAAACAAGACAGCGATCACTTGCCCGGTTCGGGCGGCTATTTTTGTGGCCAGAAGGTAATTGATCTTCATAGCCAGCAGCGACCTCGCCATGCGGCCTCCATCCATCGGAAACGCGGGAATCAGATTGAAACCAATCAAGGCTCCGTTGACCAAAAGGAGGTTCTGCAGGAGCAGCCATGTTTCCGGTGAGGATTCCTGAGTTTTCTCGCCGGCGACTATCAGCACAATCGCCAGTGCGCCTCCGATCACTACATTTACAGCGGGTCCTGCGACGGCGATGACAAATTCCTGCAAAGGTTTTTCCGGAATGGTCTCCAAGCGCGCGACGCCGCCGATCGGCAGGAGAGTGATATCTGGCGTTCGAATTCCATAGTAACGACCTGCCATGGCATGCCCAAATTCATGCAGCAAGACGCAGAGAAAAAGCAGGAGCGTAAAAATCATGCCTTGGGCGGCGGCGTGACTGCCCCCGCTATGCCAGTCCGCAAAGGCGAAATAGGCGAGGAGAAGCAAAAATGTAACGTGAACGCGGATGTCGATTCCTGCGATTCGGGCGATGCGATAGGACCATTTCATAAAAATTGAATTTGCGGCGGACAACTTTCCTTCTAAATAAATCATCCCGCTGCCAATCAAGCCAGCCGGTGTTATCACCATTAATTTTCTTATACCATGTCACTCACCACACCAAAAGTTCTCGTTGCCGACCCGGTTTCTCAACGGGGAATCGAAGAACTCGCCGCCCAAGGATCGCTTGAAGTTGTTGTAAAGACCGGCCTCCCTGAGGCGGAGATCATCAAAATCATTCCCGAATTTTCCGCTCTCGTCGTGCGCAGTCAGACGAAAGTCACCGCCGCCGTCCTCGAAGCCGCGACGAACCTCAAGGTCGTCGGTCGCGCTGGTGTCGGGGTGGATAATGTGGATGTCGATGCCGCCACGCGCCGTGGAGTCATTGTGATGAACACGCCTGGTGGAAATACAATCTCCACTGCCGAGCACGCCTTCTCACTCCTCGTGAGCATCGCCCGCAACATCCCCCAAGCAGATGCCAGCATTAAGGCCGGCAAATGGGATCGCAAAAAATACGAGGGCGTTGAACTTTATAACAAAACGCTCGGAATTCTCGGAATGGGTCGTATTGGGACGGAGCTCGCCCGCCGCGCGATGGCTTTTGGAATGCGCGTGTTGGCGTATGACCCCTACCTCTCTGTGAGCCGCGCCCGAGCGATGCAGGTTGAGCTCATCGAGGATATCGATTCTCTTCTTCCGCAGGCCGATTTTATCAGCATGCATATGCCGCTGACTGATGAAACCCACCACATGCTGGATGCCCGCCGTTTGGCTCTCTGCAAAAAAGGCGTCCGCATCGTTAACTGCGCCCGTGGAGGATTGGTTGATGAAGCCGCTCTGGGAGACGCTCTTCAGTCCGGTCAAGTCGGAGCCGCTGCACTCGACGTTTTTGAAGTGGAACCACCGCCGGCTGATTTCGCGTTGCGCGCCTTGCCGAATATTGTTTTTACCCCGCACCTCGGAGCCAGCACCGCAGAGGCTCAAGAAAATGTCGGCATCGAAATCGCCCAAGCGATCCGCGCCGCATTGCTGGAAGGCGAAATCCGCAATGCCGTCAATATGCCGAGCATCGACGCCAAGACAGCGGCAGTCGTGAAACCTTACATCACCCTCGGTGACAAACTCGGACGCTTCGTTGCCCAACTCGCTCCAAAACGCAACGAACGCATTGTCATCACCTACGGCGGCAAGGCTGTGGAAATGCCGACGGACGCGATCAGTCGCGCCATCCTCACCGGCTTCCTTAAGCACGCCGGTGGCGAGGAGGTCAATAGCGTGAACGTTCGCAGCATGGCGGCCACGATTGGCTTGGATGTCGAGGAGGTTCGTTCCAGCGAGCAAACCGATTTCAATGAATGGCTCCACGTGGCCGTGACAAGCGGCGACTCGAAGGTTTCCGTTGGCGGCACATTCTTCGGCGCCAAAAATGACGCCCGCATTGTTCGGGTGAACAGTCATCCAGTCGAGGTCACCCCATCCGGTGTTGTTCTGATGCTCGAAAACCGCGACCGTCCGGGAATCATCGGCCACATCGGCACGTTGCTCGGAACCGAAAATGTCAACATTGCCAGCATGAGCCTCTCCCGCACCGAACAGGGTGGTCGGGCTCTCACGCTGCTCAATCTCGACAGTCAGCCCGGTGCAGACGTGCTGGGGCGTCTCTCGGCGGATGCGGATATTTATTCCGCCCGAGTGATCGTTCTCTAACGCCGCGCCTGCCGCGGGTTCCATGGAGCAAACCGAGGCCATTCTCATCCGGAAACGGAATTGGAGTGACACAAGCCTGATTGTCACATGGTTCACAGCGGGTCATGGAAAACAGACGACCATTGCCAAGGCGGCTCGCCGCGCTGGGAGTTCTTTCGCGGGCTGTTTGGATCTCTTTCATCGTGCAGAAATTGGATTTGTCGCCAGTCGCAAGAGCCAAATCCACACGCTCCGCGAGGTGCGTGTCCTCGAGGCATTCGATTCCATTACTGCCGCAAACCTTTTCCTCTGCGGTTATTTTGCCGAGTTGATCGATCTGGTCACGGAACCGGGCGAGCCAGTGCCTGAGATTTACGACCTGCTTCAGCGAGCGGTTCATCATCTTAAATCGCAACCCGCCTCGCTGCGGGCGTTGGATTTTTTTGAAGGGGAACTCTGTCGTCACCTTGGAATTCATGATGACGCGAATAATACATTGATCGCCATCGAAACTTATTGCGGACGTGTCCCGGCATCGCGTAAAGCTGCTCTCAACCTTCTTCAACCACCAAGCTCCCTATGAAATCCATCTTTCAGGTTTTGGTTATTGTTCTTTGTGTCTCAGTAAGCGGCTGCGCTACTTATTCGATCAAAGGTTATAAAACAAAACCCTACACGGTTCGCGGGGTTTATTATGCTCCAATGCAGCCCCGCGATGCGCTCGGCCACAAGGAAGACGGCGTAGCCTCCCACTACAACGAGAGCGGGCTTCTTTTCCCCGGAAGAACTGCAACAGGCGAAAAAATCTGGCCATGGACTCGCGCCGCCGCCCACAAGACGCTCCCCATTCCCTGCAAAGTTCGCGTCACCAATTTAAAGAACGGCCGCTCGACCGTTGTTCGTGTCAATGACCGCGGTCCCTTCATCACCGGCCGCATGCTGGATGTCACCGAACCCGTCGCGAAAGAACTCGGATTCCACAGCCAAGGCCTAACGAAGGTTAAAGTGGAAGTCCTGAGCGTCGGTGACGGACCGTATCTTATTCGCTGATTAAAAATCCTCCCGCCAAAAATGGCTAAGGCTGAAGCCTGTCAGTTCTCGTTGATTATCCTTCCTTCAGCGCCCTGCTGAGGTCGTTGGGATGCCGATATCCGAGGTGGTAGGCGGCAGCTTTGACTTGCCAGCCTTCGTTCTCAACGAGCCGACGGGCTTCCTGCCATTTGAGGTTTCGAAAATAGGCGCCCGGGGAGAGACCGGCCTGACTACGGAAAAAACGGTGCAGCGCGCTGGGCGACATTCCCAGGTAGTCGCAGAGCGAGGGCACGGGCGTGTGGATCGAGAGGTTGTTCATCATCCAGGAGTGGGCCAACTCCCATCGCAAGTCGCCAGTGGCGGCTGCCGAGCGCGTGGCGCGGAGGATTTCGACTTCTACGAGTTGGCGCAGTGCGTTGAGGGTGAATGGCAGGGCGCTGTCCGAGACGGCGATTTCCTTGCGGCAGCGGGAGTGCAGTTCCTTGAGCGCATCGAGCGAGGAGTCGCCAAGGTCGAGTGTGCGCGATGCGCCCTCGGTAATATGGAGTTCGGGGAGTTGGGGACGATCCTTCCAGACCCAAACAAGGATGCTAACCGTCTCGCGCCGTTTTTGGGTGATGCCAAAGCGGCAGTCGGAGTCGATCAGTATGGCGCTCGGTCCCTGAACGACCTTTTGCTCGTTGCCGACGGATAGCACAATCTCGCCGCTGACGAGGATGAAGTAGTTTGTGCCACGGTCATAGTGGACGGGGAGGGGATTTTTCGCAAAATCGCGGCGCCCCCAGCCAAGGTAGATGAGTGGCAAATTCCCTTGCCCGCCCCAACTCGGGCGGCCAGGCGGGGGATGGACGGTTACTTTGGAAACGGGGCTCGGCACAGTAGCAGTTTATGTCACTCGTAGGAGAATGGCTATCGCATTTGTGTTTCTATGATGCGCCGAACCGATGAGGATTACGCTGCTTTTTGCAATCCCTATCGAAGTCCCCAATCCTCAAAACTCCACTATGAAAAAACTCCCGAGATTCACCATCGGCATGGGCACCCGCTACACCGACGCCTTGAAGGCCAATTGCGGCATCGTCGGGTGCAGGGTTCGCGACAACCTGCTCAAGAAGCACATCGAGCCGCTGTTTTGCTGATCGGCAATGAATCCCCGCGCTTTTCAAATCCACTCAAGCGACTCTGTTGCCGTGCTTCTTGATGATGCACAGCCGGGTCCTGTGAGCCTGCTCGGCTCGCCCGGGACATCGCTTATTTCTATTAACCAAGCGATCCGGTTGGGTCACAAGTTGGC
>JBEIMO010000072.1:0-9299 GCA_040378625.1 Verrucomicrobiia bacterium
AACGCAATGGTCTATATCAACACCCGTTTTAGTGCCAAGCAGCAGGTGTTTCTCGATTTTGTTCTTCAGCACTACATCGCCGAGGGTGTCGAGGAACTCGACCAGCAGAAGCTGACACCCTTGCTCCGACTCAAATACGGCGCGATTCAAGACGCCGTCGTCGACCTCGGCCAACCGGAGGAAATCGGGATGACCTTTGCGAGTTTCCAGAAATATCTCTACGCCGAGAAGGTGGCGTAGGCGTTTTTGTCTGTGACAACGCCAAGAATTCTCTAATACCGCTCGCAAGACTTGTGAAAACGCTTTTGCCATCCGAGTGGACCGCCTTACGCGCGGCGCATGAAGCGAGGGTTTGCCCTTGGGTTGCTCCACGCATTCAACGCGCATTGCAGGGTCAACGCCATCCGGTGGATGATTTTCTTTTTGAGTATTATCCGAATCGCCCGGCTCAACTCAAACGCTGGCATCCCGGTCCCGGTATTGCTTTGAAGGGAGATGAAGCCGAGTGCTATTTGGGTTTCAGCGGCTATACCGTCACACGCTACGGGGTAACGCCTGAACCCTTGCCGGAAAAGCGACGTCACTTTGTGGCATGGTTAAGGGAATTTCTTCAATCCACAGAGGGCCGCCCAGCCTTCTTCGGGTGTCATGGATTACATGAATGGGCGATGGTTTATCGCTCGAAGGAAGTCCGTTATCCTTCGGAATCCTTGCGTTTAGCGCCTGACAAATTGGCTGCCGTTGTAGACTCCCTGCCCATCCGGTGTTCTCACTACGATGCCTTCCGTTTTTTTACTCCTGAGGCGAAGCCGCTCAATCGCCTTCAACCCGCCCGTGAAACCTCGCTCCATTTTGAGCAACCTGGGTGCCTTCATGCCAACATGGACCTCTACAAATGGTCGTTCAAATTGGTTCCTTGGTGTCCTTCCGAACTCATTGCGGATTGTTTTGAACTCGCCAGAGACATTCGAGAACTCGATATGCGCGCCAGTCCCTATGATTTGAGTTCCTACGGCTACGCGCCTGTTCCGATTGAGACATCCGCTGGTCGGGCTGAATATGAATCCCAGCAACGCGAATTTGCGCAGCGGTCGATTCCTCTGCGGCGTCGCTTGATTGAGCTTTGCGAGCAGTTGCTCCTCAGTTGATGGCGAATTTCGACAGAAACTCTGGGATCCGCCGCGTGAGCCACAATCCTTGACGATCAATAAATCCCAGATGTCCTCCCGATTCGGGCGTTTCAAGAAGATGATGAGGGTTCTTCTCAGCTTCTGGATAAGGAAATGACTCCTTGCTTAAGAAGGGGTCATTTTTGGCGTTGATCAGCAGGGATGGGGTTCGTATGTTTGGCAGATACTGGCGGGCGCTGGATTGAGACCAGTAATCCTCCGCATTTTGAAATCCATGAATTCTTGCTGTATAGCGGTCATCAAATTTGGCAAACCCTCGGACCTCACTGAGCGAGCTTACATCAATGTCTTTTGGGAATCGAATCGCCTTCGATCGCACCTTGGCTTTTAAGCTCTTCATGAATCGATGGAGATAAATCCGATTACCCAAGTTTTTATCCAAAGCCATGGCACTGGATGCCAAATCAATCGGAGCAGAAACAGCAACGGCAGCACAAATGGCAGGGTGAGGGGAGGCTTCGCCAAGGTATTTCAAGGTAAGATTCCCGCCGAGGCTGAATCCGACGAGCGCGAGGGAGGAATAGTTTTTTGCAGCATGTGAAATGACGATAGAAAGATCACCCGTTTCGCCGCTGTGGTAAAAGCGGAGGAGTCGGTTTGGCTCGCCGCTGCATCCTCGGAAATTCCAAGCAAGAACATCCCATCCGGCGAGACTGAGGGCCTGCGCCAAGGCTTGGATATCAGTGTTTCTCGAGCTTCCTTCCAGACCATGGGAGATGATAACAACTTTTTCATTCGCTCGGCGCACCCAATCCAAATCAAGAAAATCGGTATCGGGTAATTCGAGGCGTTCGGTTGTGTAGTCCAGATCGATTCTGCGAGGCCAAACAGCTCCGAGAATTGTCTGAACATGCCCGTTCTTCAGGCACGAAGGCGGCGAGAATTTCGAGGAAATGACAGGCATGGCGCCGTGAGGGTTTCAGCGATGCCTCAGGTGATGCTTAAAGCCGATCGAGCAACTTCTGATGGATCCCATCAAATCCACCATTGCTGAAGACAATCACCACATCGCCCTCGCGGGTGAGGGGTTTGAGTTTATCAACGATGGAGTCAGAGGTTGGTTCGTAGAAGGCTGGTTTGCTAGTTGCGGCGATGTCTGCCACCACGCGCTCGGGGTTCAGGCGTTCGTTCTCCGGCAGTTGATCAAGTCGCGCCACTTGGGCAATGAAAACGCCATCGGCTTCACCAAAGGCCGCAGGCAGGTCGTTTTGAAAAACGGCGCGACGGGTTGTGTTGGATCGCGGTTCAAAGAGCGCCCAGAGGCGGGCCGTGCCGTAACGTTTGCGAAGTCCCGAAAGTGTTTCGCGAATGGCTGTCGGGTGATGCCCAAAATCATCAATAATCGTTATGCCATTGACTGTGCCGCGAACCTCCTGACGTCGCCGAATGCCTTTAAATGATGCCAAGGCCGTGCGGATTTTGTCGGCGGAGATGCCGTAGTGGCGGGCGGACGAGGCTGCCATGGCTGCGTTGCGAATATTGAAATCGCCAGAAAGCGGGATGAAGAATTGTTCTCCGAAGATTTCAAAGGAAGAACCTTTCGTCGTATGCGTGACGTTGGAAATCTGATTTTGGCAGGTGTTTGAAAACCCAACGCCAATCACAGGGGCAGGGCATTTCTTAGAAACGTCGAGGCAGTTTTCATCATCGCCATTGATCAGCACCAGACCTTGCGTTGGGACGATGTTAAGCAACCGGCGGAAGCTCAGTTTGATTTCATCGAGATTATTGTAGATGTCCGCATGGTCGAACTCCACGTTGTTCACGATGACCAACTCAGGAAGGTAATGAATGAACTTCGAGCGTTTATCAAAAAACGCGGTGTCATATTCGTCACCCTCGATGATGAAATGCTTCGACTCACGTAGGCAGGCGCCTTGACCGAGGTTGGCCGGAATGCCGCCAATCAAGTATCCAGGCTGTTCGCCGGCGGATTCAAAAATCCAGGCAAGCAGCGAAGTCGTCGTGGTTTTTCCATGCGTTCCGGTAACGACCAGATTGTGGCGACCGCGTAGGAAAAACTGCTTCAGGGTCTCCGGAAGGGAGAGATAAAGCAATTTGCGGTTGAGGACAGACTCCACTGCCGGATTTCCACGTGACATCGCATTGCCAATGACAATGAGGTCGGCCGAGGGAATATCCTCCGGGCGAAATCCAGAGGTGATCTCAACGCCTTTGGACTCCAGAAACGTGGACATCGGGGGATAGACGTTTTCGTCTTGTCCGGTGACCTTGAATCCTCGGTCCCGCATGGCAGCAGCGACGGATCCCATCGCTGTTCCACAGATACCCAGAAAATGGATGTGCTGAGGCGTGTCGTTCATGAGTCTGTAATGCCCGCTAAGGCAGGATCAATAAACGTCCTTGCGGTAGCGTTTTTCTTTTTTCATGGCATCCACGTATTCGCGGGCCTGCTCTTCGGATTTTCCGCCATGTTCTTCGACGAGTTTGTGGAGAGCTGCATCGACGTCTTTGGCCATGTTTTTCGCATCACCGCAAACGTAGAAAAAAGCGCCTTTCTCGAGCCACTGATAAAGTTCCGCCCCATGTTCAATCATGCGGTTCTGAACATAAATCTTCTGCGACTGGTCGCGGGAGAAGGCGGTTGTGAATTTGGTCAGGAGTCCACTGGAGACAGCCGATTCAAATTCTTTTTCGTAGAGGAAGTCTGTGGCGGCGCGTTGTTCACCGAAGAAAAGCCAGTTTGGGCCTTTTGCGCCGGTGGACTTGCGTTCTTGAAGGAATGCGCGGAACGGGGCGATGCCTGTTCCTGGGCCAACCATAATCACTGGAGTGTCGAGATTTTCTGGAACCCGGAAATGTTTGGCCGTGTGCACGAAGACAGGAACCTTCGATTGGGCGCGTTCCGCGAGGAAGCTGGAGCAGACGCCTTCGCGTTGACGTGTGCTGTGCTCCACTTTGTAGCGAACGACGGCCACGGTGAGGTGAACCGATTCTCCAACAGCTTTCTGCGAGGAAGCAATCGAGTAGAGGCGGGGTTGGAGTTTGCGGAGAACTTTGACAAATTCCTCAGGTGTGAATTTTGCAGCAGAGAATTCTTCGAGAACGTCGGCCACATCGCGACCCCAGAGGAAGTTTTCGAGCGAGGCTTTTTCTTCAGGCTTCAAAAGGTCGGCCAAAAATGCGCCGGAGCTGTCTTTTTCAGAAACGGCTTGGAGAAGTTGTTTGGATGGCTCGGTCAGAATGTAGCTGGAGGTTAGTGCCTCGCGGAGTGAAGCGGGAGCACCATCAGCGGTCACAACTTGTTCGTTGCCGCTGAATCCCAATTTGCCGATCACGAGATCGACCAATGCGGGATTGTTGGTTGGGAAAATTCCGAGCGAGTCTCCCACTTCATAGGTGAGACCTGATCCCTGCAGGGAAATTTCAAAATGACGTGTATCCTTGTTCGACCCTTCGCCCGTCAACTTTTGATTCACAGACAATACAGCCGGAAAAGGATTCTTTCGAGAAAAGCCGGATTCCGATGAAGACATAAGACGTGTAGTAAAGAAAAGGAACGGCCTCCGTGCAAGGAGGCATTCGGATATTTTCGAAATTTACGAAAAATCCCGCGCGGAACTTAAGGCGTGGGTGCGTCGCCGGATTTCGGCTTTTGCGAATCTCTATACCAGAGGATGCCGTGTTGGCGGAGGTTCTGGATGAGTGCGCGAAGATTGTCGCCCGTTTCTTTGTTGCTGATAAGGGTTCCCATCACACCCTTTCCGTTTCTCATCTGATCTGTGAGCGTATGAATGGCGGTCAGGGTCTTTTGAAGCTCGTCCGCGGCCTTTTTTGCGGAGTTCATCGTATCCTGTCCCGTATGAATTGCAGATCCAGCATCCTTCATGAGCTTGTCGACCTTCTCTGATGCATCGGCAATTTTTTGGCTGGAGGTGTGGAGGTTTTTGATGGTTTCAGAAATTTTCACCACCTCGTCTTTGGAAAGAACCGAGTCGTTGATTTTTGTAACGGCAGTATTGATGTTTCCAACCGTCGTGCGCAAGTCGGTGATAAGGTCGCCTGCTCCGGAAGTCATACTCGCAATGCCATCCCCCGTATCTGACCCTTTGATTGTTGTGCCCGGTTCGATTTTTGCCCCGTGATCCGCATTCTTGAGGGTGATCTGGATGAATTTGTCTCCGAGAAGCCCAGAGCTGCCGATGGAGAATTCACTGCCCACCGGGATTTGAACTTTATCCAGAATTCGAACATCGACATAAACGCCACGCATGTCCGGAAGGATTTGGGGCTGATTGATGATGCGACCGACCTTGGCTCCGGCAAGAAGAACCTGGGATCCGCGGAGAAGACCGCTGGCATTCGAAAATTCAATGCGGATGTTGTAGTAATTGCCAAAGCCTTCTCCCAGTCGGCCGAAGTAAACGAGCATCATTGCAATCGTTACCAGTCCAATGAGAATAAAAATGCCGACTTTGATTTGAGTGGAGCGGTCTTCGCTGGTCATGTGCAAGGCTTCAATAAATGGTTTCTCCCGATCTTCCATCCACAAAATCCCTGACAATCGGGTCTGTGGTGTTTCGTAGTTCTTCGGGGGTTCCGTGGAAATAAATGCGACCCTCGTTGAGGAGGGCAATGCGGTCTGCAATGTGATAGCAACTCACCATGTCGTGCGTAACCACGATGGATGTGACGTGCAGCTCGCTTTGGAGGTGGCGAATGAGCTTGTTGATACTGTCGGAGACAATCGGATCCAGACCCGCTGTGGGCTCGTCGTATAAAATAACGTCGGGTGGGGAGATGATGGCTCTCGCGAGGGCGACCCGCTTGCGCATGCCGCCGCTGAGGTTAACGGGCATTTTGTGGTCATGTCCGGTCATATTCACCATGCCCAAAGCTTGTGCGACTTTTTCGCGAATGACGCTGGGTTTTTTTTCGCCTCTTTCGCGCAGTGGGAAGGCGACATTGTCAAAGACGTTCATCGAGTCAAAGAGCGCACCATCCTGAAAAAGCATTCCAATTTTCCTTCGCACGGGCTCGAGTTCGCGTTCCTTGAGATGAGTGACCTCAATATTCTCAAATCGGATCGATCCCGAAACTGGGCGCATGAGGCCGATGAGGTGGCGCAGGAAAACGCTTTTTCCTCCCCCGCTTTTTCCCAAAAGAACAAGCGTTTCGCCACGCTTGATATCAATCGTGACACCCTTGAGGATTTCCTGCTCCCCGATTTTTTGGATCAGGTTTTCGACATGGATTAGTGGCGCGTTCATCGTTCTCCGGCCGGGAAGAGGAAGTTGAGCGCCATCGTGAGAAAGAAATTGGCAATGAGAATGGCCAGTGAGCAGTTAACAACTGTGGCTGTTGTGGCTCGTCCGACGCCTACCGCGCCGTCTTTGGCGTTGAGCCCTTCGCGGCAACTGATGAAAACAATTATTCCCGCAAAGAAAAATCCTTTGACGAGTGCCATGATGATGTCGCTGGAATCGGAAAATTTCTGCGTATTGGCGAGAAAGTAGACGCCTTCGATATTCATAATCTGGACGCCGACATAATAACTGGCCAAAATTCCGCACCCCACACATTCAACGACTAAAAATGGCATGGAAATAAACATGGCCAGCGCGCGGGGCACGACAAGGTAGTCGACGGGATTAACTGCCAAGGCCCGTAGCGCGTCGATTTGCTGGGTGACTTTCATGGTGCCGATTTCCGCGCTCATCGCAGCACCAACTCGACCGGCAACCATGACGCCTGTCAGAACGGGCCCCAGTTCGCGAAACATGGAAATGGCCACGACTGGTCCCACAGCTGTTTCCATGTTGAGGTTGGCAAACTGGAAAAAGGCCTGGGCTGTAAAAACTGCTCCGGTGAATCCGCCTGTTACAACGACCACCAACTGGGAACGGAAGCCAATTTCCGCCATTTGCTGGATAACAAGTCTGGGGCGGATCCGTCCGCTCCCGATCGAAAGAAGCGTGTCCCCCGCAAGAATGGCGACCTGGCCCAAAAAGCTCAGGAAGCTCAAATACATGCTGTAAAAGTAGGAAACCAATGGCATGAGGTTCTTGCCCGTATTTTGAAAATCCCAGAGGTTAGAAAATCCTTTGGGTTTTCTTTTTAGAGGTCATCTCTTGGGGCACCTGACCCACGAAGCGTGGAGTGAGTGAGAGCTTTTGAAAAATCGCCTCCAAAGTGCCCAACTGGGGTGGTTCCCCGCTGAACTCCATATAAATAATGTCGTGGTTGGTATCCACTTTGTAACAAAGCTTCGGAAGCACATCCAACTCGAGTGCTAGGCCCAGCATTTTTGCCGGTTCCCGGACGCCTGCGGCATAGACTTCGAGTTCAATCATGATCAGATTTTCACCTCCAATCAGTGCAAAGCAAGGCAGATTTTGTATTTATCCTGTTTCATTTCGAGTATGGCATGGATTCAAAAGAGTCAGGCTGAATTCCAGTTGATATCAGGCGTTTCCTGAGTCACGATCAGGTATCGATTGAATGAAAATTCCCGTTTTTCCATTGCTCGCCGCCAGTTTTATTGCCTTGTCTTCGGTGGCCTATTCTCAAGATGCCTCAAACATGTTTTTGCAGGCTTATCAAGAATACCAAGCCGCTGAAAAATGTGAGAGAGACGGGCAAATGCGGGATGCGCTGAACCGCTACACAACAACGGTCAAAACGCTGGAAAAAATCCAAAAGCAGGACCCGGACTGGCAAACATTAGTCGTTGAATACCGGTTAAAAAAAGCCCGCGAAAGCATCGAGCGCTTGCGGGAAACAATTACAAAAATTCCATCCGCGCCGGAGACTGTGGAAGCACCGCTTCCCACACGCACGTATGATATCGATATCCCGGCACCGGTCGTTTCGACTCGTCAGTCATCTGGAGGTTCGCCAACTCCCTCGCCCCGCTCGCAGTCCGCGACACAAGCGCCTGATTCCTCGGATGCCCGCCGTCAACTCAATGAAGCCCGCCGGAAGATCAGTGACTTGGAGGATCAATTGGAGAAAAGCAAGGGAGATTCCAGCAGTGTAAAGATGGAGTTGGAAAAAACAAAAACGGAACTTGTTAATGCCAAATCCCGTCTCGCCCAGACGGAAAACTCACTCGAAAGTGTCTCTCGCGATCGTGACAAATTGAAGGTCAAAGCGGGTGAACCAGTGGACAAAAGGATTCTCGATCTTTCCAAGCGCATCGCCGGTTTGGAGGCTGATAACGAAGTGTTGCAGGATGACAACAAGCGACTCCTTGGAAAATTGCAGAACGCCGATGCCAACCTCAAAACTTCAAAAACCCTTTTGGATCGTGCCAACGAGGAGCGTTCTGCCATGGCGCTTCAACGCGATCAAGCCGATGCCCGAGCGAAACGTCTGAAAGATAATTCAGCGGAAATTGAACGCCTGCGCGCTGAGCGAGCTGACTTTGAAAAACAATTGGTCGCTCAGAAACCGAAGCTCGACCAGTTGGCCAAGTATGAGGCCGAAAACCGCGAACTGACCGAGAAATTGCAGAATGCCGAAAAAATTCTCGTAGAGGCGTCTAAGACAGACAATCAGAAGGCTCTCATCGACCTGAATAAAGAGGTCCTGGCTCTTCAAAATAGGCTCAAGTCTCAGCAAAGCGAAATTGGAAATCGCGATGAGAATATCAAATCCCTGATGGGTCAACTTGAGGAAGCGACGGCGGAATCTGCGCGTCTTCGTCTCGATCCCAAGCAGACGGAGGAACAAAAGCGTCTCTTCGCGGAAAATGATCTTTTGCGAAATATCGTGATTCGTCAGTTGAAGGAACAACACGAGCGCACGGTTGCTGCCGCTGATTTGCAAAATGAACTGGAAAACCTCCAGGTCAAATCAGAGGGCATCACCAATCAGATTTCCATTTTGACGAATCCACATGCTCCATTGAGCGAGCAGGAGAAAGTGCTTTTCCGTGATCCGAGTATTTCAGTCCAAGAGGCCGGCCCATCCAAAATGGCTGTCTCTATGGTTGTGGTGAAGCAATCCCCGGGAAGCAGTCCACAGCCGACTCCAACACCCACGCCTGCGCCACTCGAGGAGGACATGAATTCGCTTTCGCCCAAGGCTCGTGAGTTGGCCACATTGGCTTCCAAACTTTACAAAGACGAACGCTACTTCGATTCA
>JBEIMO010000073.1:0-9257 GCA_040378625.1 Verrucomicrobiia bacterium
CCGCACTTCTCGCCGCACTTATCCTCCCAACCTTCCTGAGTGCTCAAGACGCAACCATCACGGTTAAGAAAAGCGATACCATCAACATCAATATCAAACCCTTTGCTGGAGCGGATGCTTCGCTTTCAAACAAGGTTGTTAGTAATGACCTCGATCTTGCGGGAGCGTTCTCCATCGGCATTCCCGAGCGGGCGACCTACACGATTTCAGCAACTGCCTCTGGCAACTCGCTTCAAGGCGTTGTGACTGACAACCGTGGTGGAACGGTTCTGCAAAAAACCTACACGGGCGATACCCGCACGGCTGCGCACAAGTTTTCGGATGACATCGTTGAAACCATCACCGGCACTCCTGGCATCGCGACATCGAAATTCGCCTTCGTAAGCAACCGCACCGGCACCAAGGAAATTTATATCGCGGACTACGATGGCGCGAACCAACGCCAGATTACACAGGAGCGAGCCATCAGCGTATCGCCTGCAATCTCGCCGGATGGATCACGCATCGCCTACACCGGCTACCAGAGCGGTTATGCGGACATCTACCTCATTGACCTCTCCTCCGGCTCCCGCTCAGCCATCATGCGCTATCCGGGCACAAATTCCGGCGCCAGCTTTTCTCCCGACGGCAGCCGAATCGCTTGCACACTGAGCCGCGACGGCAACCCCGAGCTTTACATTGCCTCTGCCAACGGCAGCGGGCTTCGCCGCCTCACCCACACACGCGGAGTCGAATCTTCGCCCTCCTGGTCGCCTGACGGCTCAGAGATCATCTACTCCGCCGACGACTCGGGTGGACCTCAACTTTATCGCATCAGCGCCAGCGGGGGATCACCGCGCCTTGTTCCTACGGGACACAACTATTGCACGGAACCCAGTTGGTCGCCTGATGGCAAAAAAATCGCCTTCACCGTTCGCCAAGGCGGATTTTCCATAGCCGTTCTTGATTTGGTTACTGGCTCAACCCGCGTTCTTGCTTCGGGCCAGGATCCGAGCTGGGGAGCGGATTCCCGCCATTTGATCTACAGCGAAGGCTCATCGATCATGCTCCTCGATATCGTCAAAGGACGTCAAAATCCAGTAGCCACCGGCCTCGGCAAAGTTTCCGAGCCAAGCTGGTCGAGATAATTCTCTCAGCGCAAAACACGGAATCTGGGTGTTCTAAAACGCACCCAGAGGTAGCCGGCCACCGCCCCGCCGATGTGAGCGGCGTTTCCGATGTTGCCAAAAATTCCAGTCACCAGCAGAAACAGGGATACTCCAACAATCAGGATTCCAAGCCACATCGCCTTCATGCGAACGGGAATGACAAAAAATAAAAGCACGTTGATCGGCATATAGGGGAACAAGGCTGAGAAAGCTGCGACCAGTCCGCAGACAGCTCCGGAAGCTCCCACCAATGTTGGTCCCGGACTGAAGAGCATTTGCAACAGACCGCCAGCCACACCGCACGTGAGATAGAGGGCCACAAAGCGCTTCGCGCCCATCAGATCCTCGAGAACCCTGCCGCTGAACCACAACCCCGCCATATTGAGAGCGAGGTGTAAAAATCCACCGTGCACAAATTGGTAGCTTATCAATTGCCACATCATGCCATGCGAAAGACCGGTTCCGCTGAGGCCAAAAAGCGCATCACTCCAACGCCGCCCCAGCATCGAACAAAAGACGAACGACAGAATGTTCAGGCCAATCAATACTTTGACCGCCGTGAGTTGGATTTTTTGCCCCCTGTAATTCACGAGAAAAAGGTAATGCCCGAAAACGCCTTTGTCGAACGCCCGAAAATCAGGCCCTCAGCCCAACTGCCTTGCGGACCCGCTGCATGACAGCATCCGAAACGTGACGGGCTTTTTCCGCGCCCTCGGCTAGAACGCGCTCGACCATTTTGGGATCAGCCAGAATTTCCTCACGAAGTTTTCGCTGCGGCGCAAAGTATTCCCACACGCCGGCGAAGAGACGTTTTTTCAAATCGCCATAACCAACTCCCCCTTGAAGAAAATCGGCTTCCATCGCGCGAAAATCGGCATCGTTGGCAACGAGCTTGTAGAGCCCGAGGATGGCGGAATTCTCGATGGGCTTGGGCGCTTCAACCGGCGTGGAATCCGTTTTGATGCCCATGATTTTTTTCTTCAGGGCAATTTCGGGAGCAAAAATTTCAATCGTGTTGCCATAGCTCTTGCTCATCTTCGCGCCGTCGAGTCCAGGAACAACCGCCGTCTCCTCACGAATGAATGGCTCGGGAAGTTTAAAAATTTCGCCGTAGGTCTCATTCATCTTCACCGCAATGTCGCGGGTGACTTCGAGGTGTTGTTTCTGGTCCTTTCCAACCGGCACAAGTTCGCTGTCGCAAATCAAAATATCCGCCGCCATCAGCACAGGATATGCAAAGAGACCATGCGAAGCCGCCAATCCACGAGCCGTCTTGTCCTTAAATGAATGACAACGCTCGAGAAGCCCCATCGGGGTAATGGTGCTTAAAATCCATGCCAATTCCGTGACCGCAGGAACATCCGACTGTCGGAAAAACACAGCGCGTGCAGGATCCAATCCACACGCCAGAAAATCCACCGCCAACTCACGCACGTTCACACGCAGATCCGCCGCCACATGCACGGAGGTGAGCGCATGAAAATCGGCAATGAAATAAAACGCCTCGCCGCGATCTTGCAGTTCGATCGCTGGCTTCATCATTCCAAAATAGTTGCCCAAATGCGGTGTGCCCGACGGCTGGATACCTGAAAGAATTCGCATCAGGCAGAGGTAACCATTTTCCTGCGCTTGGGAAATCTCCTTTTTCTCATTCCGCACGGGCATTTTGAAAATGCTTTAAAGTTCCAAGTCGCCCCGTTATCGTCCGCACTAATTCGTTCCGAGCCGCATCAACAATGAAAAAACTGATCCTTGCCCTTCTTCTGAGCGCCATTATTCCAGCCGCCCATGCTGTCGAAAGTTATATCATTATCGACAACCAGACCGGCGCCATTTTGGAATCAAAAAAACGCACCGACAAACTGCAGGTTGCAAGCCTTACCAAGATTGCCACTGCACTTGTCGTTCTTGACTGGGCGGATTTAAAAAAGACCGACCTTTCCGCCACAGTGGAGGTCCCGGACGAGGCGTTCTCTAATGGTGCGACCAGCTCGATCGGGCTCAAAATTGGCGACTCCGTGAGTATCCGCGATTTGATTTATTGCGCACTTCTCTCTTCCGACAACGTCGCCGCCCTCACGCTCGCCCACCAAGTGGGAGGTCAGATCCCAAATACCGAACAGCTTGATCCGATAGGAAATTTCGTCGCTCAGATGAATGCCTTGGCGCGCTCGCTGTTCATGAAGAAGACACTCTTTTTGAACCCTGCTGGCATCGACAACGTGCCCGGACAGACGCTCCCCTACTCGACCGCTGAGGATATGGCCCGCCTCACCCGCTACGCTTATGACAAATCAAGCTTCGCGTTTTACGTTGCTCAAAAAAACCGCGAGATCCACATCATCCGCGATGGCGTGGACATCCCCACTCAAATCAAAAATACTAACGAACTCCTGGGCAAAAATGGCATCGACGGAGTGAAAACCGGACGCACTCGCAAAGCGGGCGATTGCCTGATTCTCTCCGCCGACAGGCCCCCCGAGTCCCAACGCGATGGAGACAGTGTCACAATCACTCCCCGCCGCATCACCGTCGTGCTTCTCGGCTCCGAAGACCGCTTTGGCGATGGCCTCGCTTTGATGCGCAAAGGCTGGACCCTCTACGACGCTTGGGCCGCTGAAGGCCGCCTGATCAAAAAGGGCAACGCTCTTTAACAACCTCCCACAATGAAACGCATCGGCATTCTTACAAGCGGAGGGGATTGTCCCGGCTTGAATGCCGTCCTGCAGGCTGCAAGCCGCGCCACAGCAAAACTGGGTTGGGAACTCATCGGTTTTTGCGATGGCTTTGAAGGACTCCTGCCTCCGTCCAATTACATGACCTTGGATCGCGCGGCGACCTCAGGAATCATGCACCTCGGCGGAACGATTCTTGGCACAGTCAACCGAGGCCATTTTGTTTGCCGTTCTGCCAACCGCCTGATGATACCCGCCGAGATCATGGGGAAAACGCGCCAGACCTTTCAATCCCTCGATCTACATGCCTTGATCGTTGTCGGCGGCGATGGCTCCCTAACGACTGCCCTTCAGCTTCATGAGGCAGGCCTGCCGGTCATCGGCGTCCCAAAAACAATCGACAACGACCTGGAAGCCACCTCCACCACTTTCGGATTTGATTCCGCCGTTGAGTGTGTGGCCAGTGCTCTGGACCGCCTCCACACAACCGCTACAAGCCACAAACGAGTGATGATTCTGGAAGTAATGGGACGCAATGCGGGATGGATCGCGCTTCATGGAGGCCTCGCGGGGGGAGCCGATATTATTTTGATCCCTGAAATTCCCTTTTGCTACGACAAGATCACTCAGGAAATCGCCCGTCGGGACCGCCAAGGATCCAAATGCACGATGATTGTCGTGGCCGAAGGCGCCGCGCCACTTCACGGAAAGCAGCACCGTCACCAGGGAACTTCCGGAGAACGCCGACTCGGAGGAATCGCCGAAGTCGTCGCCAGAGAAATCAGCGAGCGCACGGAAAAGGAAGTTCGCACCTGTGTCCTCGGGCACCTGCAACGCGGCGGCGCCCCAACCATGCTGGACCGCATTCTCGGCACCAGCTTCGGCGTCAAAGCCGTCCAGCTTGTCGCAGAAGGCAAATTTGGATCCATGGTGAACTATCAGAATGACATGATCAGCGATGTGCCACTTGTCAACGCGGTGCATCAGATGCGGCGCGTGAAGCCGGATTGCCAGATGGTTCAGACCGCGCGAGCCGTGGAAATTTCCTTCGGAGATTAGAAATTGCCCGCCTGATTCGCCCGGCGCGAATGGACTGCAGAAAAGTTTTTTTGGATTTCCAAGGAATAGACGTTGACAAACAAGTTGCGGGGCCATTATGTAACTGCATTCTTACGACGCGCAGCGCTGAGTCCCCTCCGCATGCGGCGTGCAGATAGACACACTGGCGACGGGTTCGTTGAACTTCCTTTTAATGGTTCACGGAATAACACGAACCCCAACACACCAACCGGAAGAGATACCTTCCAAAAAAAAGCCTACAAGAATCAGGCTGCAAACCAGGTCTCCATGACCTTTTACCAATGACTGAAGAACAGCAGACACCAAACACCGAGGCAACGGCCAACGAAAATTCCGGCACTCAGGAGAAGCCAAAGCGCACACGCACTCCTCGTCTCGGCCGCAACCGCCGCTCGCCACGCAAAAAAGCGGACGCACCAATTTCCCAAGAAGCCAGCGAAGCCTCCAATGATCGATCATCTGACGCGACCTCGTCTGCTGAAACACCTGCCGCTCCCGAAGAACAAAAATCTTCCAAGCCCGAAGCGAAAACGCCCGTCAACAACCAACCTTCCGCCGATCCGGCTCCAGCCACTCCCCCTGCACCACCAGTTCCTGCAACCCCACCCGCTCCGCCAGTCTATGCCGAGGGTATCGTGGAAGTTTCCGGAAAAGGATTTGGCTTCCTCCGCGAGGCAAAACGCAATTTCACACAGTCGAACAACGACATTTTTGTAACTCCGGAAATCGTCCGCAAATACGGTCTCCGCGATGGTATATGGATTCGTGGGGAAACCCGCCGAGGCAATCGTGGGCCTCAGATGTATAAACTCACCGAGATTGAAGGAGAAGATCCGGAGAAATTCCTGAACCTTCCCGTTTTTGAAGAGCTCACAACGATCAATCCCAATAAGCGTGTCGTTCTCGAAACCGTTCCCGAGCGTTTCACCACGCGAGTCATCGACCTCGTCGCCCCCGTTGGCAAGGGCCAGCGCGGCCTTATCGTCGCCCCGCCACGCACAGGAAAAACGACCCTTCTTCAACACATCGCCGACGCAGTTGTAAAAAATCATCCCGAGATGAAACTTCTCATCCTGCTTGTGGATGAGCGTCCGGAAGAAGTCACCGAAATCCGCCGAACCGTTCCCACAGCTGAACTCATGGCGAGCTCGAACGACTCTGACATCAAAACACACACCCGCATTGCTCAGCTCTGCATCGAACGCGCCAAGCGTCTCGTGGAAATGGGAAAAGATGTTTTTGTGCTTATGGATTCCCTCACCCGCATCGGCCGCGCGTTTAACAACGCCCAAGGCGGCGGTGGACGCACGATGTCCGGCGGTGTGGATGCGCGCGCACTGGAAATCCCACGTAAACTGTTCGCTGCCGCACGCAATACGGAAGAAGCCGGTTCGCTCACGATCCTTGCTACAGCTCTCATCGAGACGAACAGCCGCATGGACGAGCTTATTTTCCAAGAGTTCAAAGGCACCGGCAACATGGAGCTCGTTTTGGATCGCAAAATCAGCGATCAGCGCATTTATCCTGCGGTCGATATTTTCCAATCTGGCACACGCCGCGAAGAGCTCCTCATCTCCGAGGAAGACCTGCATAAAATCAGTGTCATCCGTCGCGGACTCGCCGGCCACAAGCCGATCGAAGCGATCGAACGCCTCCTGTTCTTCATTCGCAAATATCCGACCAACGCCCAGATGTTAAAAAACCTTCCGGGTTAATCTGGAAAAGGTTTTTTGACAGGATTGCAGGATTTAGGGGATTTTCAGGATTAGCTTCCGAGCGTTTCTTTTTTACCAATAAATCCTCGGCGCGATGTCTGGAGGCAGAGGATTGGATGGCGGGGCTTCCTGCTTAAGCAGCGATTGCCGCGTTTCCGTGGGGGATTTTCCATACACCCGCGTGAAGCAACGCGTGAAATAAAGCGGATTCTCAAACCCACAGCGGTCGGCAATTTCCTTGATCGCCAGACTGGACCTGCCCAGCAGGGCCATGGCGAGCTGGAGTTTGAGGAGGCGAAATGTCTCCATCGGCGCATGGCCGAGTGATGTCTGGAAAACACGGCATAGGTGCTTTTCCGTGACTCCGGCGCGTTTGGAAAGTTCGCCGAGTTGAAGGGTGTAGTGAGGATCCGTGTCGAGGATGGCTCGCATAAAATTCAAGGACGCGTGAACCTGTTCGGGAAGCCGATCTCCCACAGCAAGGCCTTCGTCTTGCGATGGCTTGAGCAGGATGCCGAGCAGACATTCCATGAGCAGGCTCTCTTCCGGCCAAGCGCGCAAGGTCGGCCAAGCCGTTTGGCCATGAGCACCGATGCGGCCGATCAAGTGGCGCAGCATGGGAGCAATGACGGGGTCTGGATTTTTAAACAATACCGGCCACTTGCTCATCCTTGGCCAATCGCCGGGAACAGCTGCAAAATCGAAATGCACATACGCATGTCGTGTAGCGCCTCCCGTGTCCCAACTGTAGGCTTCCTGAAAGCCCGGCCGGGCCAAAATTAAACTCCCAGGCGGCGCCTTGTGATCCACCGCACCCAAACGGTAGTTCGCCGTTCCTTCGATCATCAAAACCACCTCGTAATCCTGAAGCACACGCGGCGCGAGCTTGTCCCCCGGTCGGTAATGCACCACCGAACCGTAGATATACTTGAGTTCCAAACGCGGCGAAACCGATTGCGAGTCCATGTGGAAATTTTCACTGCATTCACAAACCGGCTACAAGTTAAAATGCGAATTTTGTGCATATTTAACGAACTCCTGCCCATTGGCAAATATCCCGCCTTCTCTATCGTCTTATCACCGAAACGGGCGGATTTGTGCCTTCCCCAAAAAGCCGCAAATCCCCTCCCCGTCTCCATAAAATCCCAAACACAACAAACACCCCAAAAACCATGAGTGCCGTTGCCGAATCCGATTCAAAACCCCATCAACTGAGTGACTACAGTCTCGTCGGTGTGAATTCCAAACTGGCCGTCGAAAAAGGCCTCGCCGAAGCGGAGTGGTATCAATCCCCCGTGCCGCGTGATATCATGCGCCAATTGCTCGAGCGCAAAAACGGCCCTGCCATTCGCGACACGATCATCTGGTTCGGCCTGCTCGGGCTTTTCGGCTATGCGGGATTCCTCCTCTGGCCGAGCGCCTGGGCGTTGGTTCCCTTCATAGCGTATTGGGTGATTTACGGCACCACCTCGGATTCGCGCTGGCACGAGTCGAGCCACGGCACCGCGTTCAAGAGCGATTGGCTGAACAATGCGCTTTACGAGATTTCCTCGTTCATGGTCATGCGCGAGAGCACGGTCTGGCGCTGGAGCCACACCCGTCACCACAGCGACACGATTGTCGTTGGACGCGACCCCGAAATCGCCGTTCCCCGCCCGGCCAGCATTAAAAGCTTCCTGACGACATTTCTCGGCTACCCAGCCGCCATCGCCTATTTCAAAAAGGTGTTCCGTCACGCGGCAGGCAGTCTGGATGCAGAAGAATCGACCTACATCCCCGAGTCCGCGCGTCCCACGATTTACTTCAAGGCACGAGTCTACCTCGCCATCTACATCGCGGTGATCGCTGCGTGTTTCTACTTCGGCAGCATCCTGCCACTCCTCTACATCGGCCTGCCAAACCTTCTTGGGGCTTGGATGATGCCGATCTACGGCTTCACCCAGCATGCCGGTCTTGCCGAAAATGTGCTCGACCACCGCATGAACTGCCGGACGGTTTACATGAATCCAATCAACCGGTTTTTGTATTGGAACATGAACTACCATGTGGAGCACCACATGTTCCCGTTGGTGCCGTATCACAACCTGCCGAAACTCCACGAGGTCGTGAAGCCCGACATGCCGACTCCCTACCGCAGCATCTTCCACGCATGGAGCGAGATCATTCCCGCCGTTCTGCGTCAGGTCAAAGACCCCGGCTATTTTGTGAAGCGCGTTCTCCCCACGCCCACCGTGCGCTCGGCAGCGAACGAGGCGGCAAAAACCATCGTCTCGACCGGCATGGCGGATGCCGAGGGTTGGATCGAAGTCGCTCCTGTGGATGCGCTCCTGCGCGAGGATGTGCTGCGCTTCGACTACGGCGGCAACACCTACGCCGTCTACCGCTCGGGTGATGACCAATACCACGCGACTGATGGCATTTGCACCCACGGCAACACGCACCTCGCCACTGGCATGGTCAAAGGCAACCTCATCGAATGCCCGAAACACAATGGTCGCTTCGATATGCGCGACGGTTCGACGCAGCGTCCACCGGTCTGCATCGCCCTCAAAACCTACCCGGTCCGCGTCACCGAGGGCCGGATTTTCATGAATGTCTACAAAGCCGGCGGCGAAGGCGCGAAGCAAGCCGCCACGGCC
>JBEIMO010000074.1:0-9200 GCA_040378625.1 Verrucomicrobiia bacterium
GTTTATCTGAAAGGACAAAAAACCATTCCCGTGCCGCCATCCAATCAGAGCGATTGAGATGGTGCGCGATACAGGGTTCGAACCTGTGACTTCTTGCGTGTGAAGCAAGCGCTCTACCGCTGAGCTAATCGCGCAATTATTTAATCATAAATTATTTGCAATTAAGATTGCACTTTAACTTATGAAAATAATTTCCCCTGATCAATCAAGGTGAACTGACCAATAATGCGTTAACCGCGCGGAAAAACAAGCAAATTGGTCGTCTTCCCATTTTTTCGCCTATCAGCACCGATGAAATGACGAACGCAAAAATTCGTAAACCATATGTTGCAAAACGGGATAATTTAAGGCAATCTTGTTTTCCCTTTTTTATCAGGCATGGAAACCAATCAATCTGCAACCACCAGTGAAGTCATGAACGCCGACGAGGCAGCCGTCTTCTTGAAGATGCCTAAGTCCACACTACTCAAACTTTGTGCGGATGGTGAATTGCCAGGATTGAAAATCGGCCGCCAATGGCGTTTTAACCGCGCCGCACTTGAAAAATGGGCCAACGAACGCACGGGTGACGAAGCCCTCGAAAGCGTAGGAGAGCCTGTTGAAATCGAATTTTCTGAAAAACTGGCCAAGGCCGAAACCCGCATCAAACGCGAAATCAAGCCAGTCGTAGAAGAGACGGTTGGCTCGGTGGGTGGATTTGACTTTGAAACTACGGGCGATGTCATTGAGCTCGATGACGAGGTCAGTGAAGTGAAGGAAATCAAGCCATCCCGCGCATCTGCGAAGTCTCCTAAAAAAGCCCCGGCCAAAGCACCAGTCAAAGCTCCTGCAAAGCCTGCTGTAAGTCCCAGATCCTCTTCCGCGCTGGATTTGATGGCTGAAATTTCGGAAAAAGCCCACGGCAAGAAGGGCGTCCGGGTTGCAAAAACAAAACCAGCCCCCGTCCCTGCTAAAGCCCCCTCGCCCGCGGTTGCCAGACAGAATTTCCGCGAAACCGTTCGCGAAACCTTTCCAGAACACAAAGTCGAACATGAAGCGGTGGAGATTTCCCGCCCTTACAAACGTCCTGGCGCAAGTCCCGCTGACGAAGCACCTGAGAAGCCCGAAAAGGCAACCGGCGCTTTCGACATGTTGAAAAAAGCCGTTTATTCCGTCCTCATCGTTGGCGTGATCGCTCTCGCTGGCTTTGGAGTTAGAACCATGCTGATGCCGATCTCAACGGATCTCCCGACTGAGACAGCTCCTAAACGCAGCATACCCACCCCAACGCTTCCAGATTTCCAAGTGGTCTATAAACACAATGACCCGGAAGAAGCGGAACCCAAAACTTCGACCCCACCGGTCCTTCAACAACCGGTTATTGCGCAACCAGCGCCAATTCGCGAAGTGCCGCCAACTCCTACTCCGACACCCGCACGCGTCGCTCAGGAAGTCGCAGCTCAACCCGTTGTTCCGATCTCCTCCCAGCAACCTGTGGACAGAAACTTGGAAGCCATCAACCGACTTCTTCCAACCCTGTTCAACTTGCCTGGATGCAAAATCAACAGCAACAACAGCGAAATCCGCATCACTTTCCATGAGGGAATTTTCTCTACTGGCGTAAACATTGAAAGCAACGCACGCGCCCAACTTTCGCGTGTTTCGGAGTTCCTTGCCAAAAACGCACCAGATTTCTGGCTGATTATCGAAGGTCAAACCGACGGATCGGTTCTTCGCGCCAAATCACCATTCAAGGATAACTACACCCTCGGTCTTCGTCGCGCATTGGCAGCTACGGAGGTGATGCGGGGCGACGGCAAATTCCCTGCAGACCGCCTGCTCGCAAGCTCTGCCGGTGGAAACAATCCTCCCTACCCAGTCAACGATCCGGGCTCAACCTCTAAAAACAAAACGGTTGTCCTGCGTTTGATCCCTAAAGTCGGCGGACCATCCGCCTCCACACGCTAAGGAGTAAAACCCAAAAACGCGGGGGCAGCGTTTCAGAAATTGGGCGAAACTTCAGCCACAGAGGTCACAGAGCACACAGAGAATCACTGTTTTACAATTAAAAACAGGGTGTCTTGGCTAGGAAACGTTAGTTACGAACCCTTCGTGTAAATCCTGCCAATCCTGTCTGAAATTTTTCAGGCTTTTTCGACCGTCACACATCCTTTGGCATCGCGAGATTTTGCAAATGCCCAAAGCGCCAGAAGCACGGAAGCGAAAAGGACGTCTGAAATGAATGAATTGCGGAAGAACAACCAACTCGCGGGGTAGCCGGGTAGACCAGTTGTCAGCGACATCCACAGCCCGTCCAAACCACGCGGATAAGCCGGCATAGTGACCCAGCAGACTGCGTTCGTTAGCAAATAAAAAACAACTCCCCCGGCGAAGACTGCGCCAAAAAATCCCATCAAGGAAAAACTGCCGCGCGAGGCCATGAGTCGGCCGATGCCAATGGTGAGGATTATTGATCCCCACGCCGCAAACTGGCCCGCACCAAAGACCGGGTAATTTAGAAAAAAGCTCAACAAGAGATCCGACACAAACAAGGCGAGAAGAGGCAAAGTCCAAGCCAACGCGCCCGGTAGCAACAATCCACCACAGAGCGCAACGGCAGCCACAGGCGAAAAATTTTGCCATTCTGGAAGCATTACCGCACGTAATACACGGAACGCCGCGAGCAAAAGAATGCACACGGAGACGATCGATACGGCCCGCAGATCAACGCTCTTGAGAGAAAATTTGTTAGTCATTGCCACAACGAATTAATGGGAGCGCCCACTCGCTGCAAGACGGGATATAAGCTGCTCGATAAAATTCCTGAAAATTTTTTGTGGCGGAATAAGACTTATGTGCCACCTTCCCCTCGGTTTCACATAAAAAATATGACATCCCAATTCGCCATCTACTTTGTTTTCGCCATAGCCATCCTCGTTGCACTGACCATGGCCATTATTTTAATGAACTTCTTTGGAACTTGGCTCCGAGCGAAGCTGGCAGATGCTCCAGTTTCTTTTGGAAGGCTCATAGGAATGCGCCTTCGCCGGGTTCCCACGGGATTAATTGTGGACAGCCGCATCACTGCCGTGAAAGCGGGTATCGCATTGGATACCGACCCGCTCGAAGCCCATTATCTCGCGGGCGGCAACGTTTCGCATGTCGTTTTGGCATTGATCGCTGCAGACAAAGCCCGGATCCCACTCGACTATGATCGTGCCTGCGCCATCGATCTCGCCATCAAAGGCACCAGCAAAACGGTTCTCGAAGCGGTTCGCACAAGCATCAACCCGAAAGTCATCGACTGCCCGAACCCTACAACAGGAAAAGTCACGATCGATGCCGTGGCCCGCGACGGAATCGGCGTCAAAGTTCGCGCGCGCGTGACCGTTCGTTCGAATCTCAACCGCTTTGTTGGCGGCGCCACAGAAGACACGATCATTGCCCGTGTCGGTGAAGGCATCATTACCTCGATTGGTTCGGCGGTTTCCTACAAAGACGTTCTCGAAAACCCAGACCGCATTTCCCGCACGGTTCTCGACAAAGGACTCGATACCGGAACGGCATTCGAAATTCTCTCCGTCGATATCGCCGACGTGGATATCGGTGACAACATCGGCGCCAAACTGCAAGCCGAGCAGGCCGAGGCTGACAAGGTCGTCGCTCAAGCAAAGGCGGAAATGCGCCGCGCCGCCGCCGTTGCCACCGAGCAGGAAATGAAGGCCCGCACGCAAGAGATGCAGGCTAAAGTTGTCGAAGCCGAAGCCCAAGTCCCGCTCGCCATGGCCGAAGCCTTCCGCAGCGGCAATCTGGGAATCATGGATTACGTGCGAATGAAAAATATCCAGTCCGATACTTCGATGCGCGAGTCTATTTCGAAATCTGAGCCGACTGCTTGATATGGAACAAGTCGTCATCTTGATTGTCATTGGCGCAATCAGCCTGATTAACTGGCTGATTGAAAAATCCGCCCAGCTTCGTGAAGAGAAGCGACGCCAAGCTCAAAGCCAACGACCCATCGAATCCGCAGCGCCAATCGGGGAACCAGTTACCGAACGGCGCATCATCCCGGAAGATGACCAAATGCGCGAACTTCTCGAAGCATTTGGATTTCCCGCGGCACCCAAATCAGCACCTCAACAGCCACAACCCGCATTTGTCGAACCCCAACCGACCGCAATTCCCGTTGTGCAGCCAAAACCAACTCCAGTTGCTTCGATTCGCGCAGCAGCCCCTCCAAAAATTCAGCGCCGCACGGCAAACCCTTGGGCCAAGCGCCTCCGCTCCCCATCGGGCTACAAGGAAGCGGTTGTCCTTTCCGAAATTCTCGGTAGCCCCCGAGCACTTTCTCCCAGATAAATGATCAAGCCCTTCGCCGCACTGCTCCTTTTTTTCTCACTCTCATTGAAAGCCAACGACACCAAGCCCGCACTCACTCCGCTCCAGGAACACGTTACCATGCAATGCGGAACCGAACCGCCATTTCGCAATGAATTTTGGAACAACCATCGCGAAGGCATCTACGTCTGCATCATTTCGGGAGAACCACTCTTCAGCTCGCGCGACAAATTTGATTCCGGGACGGGATGGCCGAGCTTCATTCGCCCGATTGAAGCCTCGAAAATCGAGGAAAAACGCGACAACTCGCATGGGATGGAACGCATTGAAGTCCGCTCGGCCCCGGGCAACTCGCACCTCGGCCATGTTTTTCCCGATGGACCTGCGCCGACGGGATTGAGGTATTGCATTAACTCGGCCAGTCTCCGCTTCATCCCCGTCGAGAACCTCGAAAAAGAAGGTTACGCGAAATACAAAGACCTCTTTACCAAACCAGCCACGCCCTGAGGCACGCGTTGCCAGCAAATCGGATTGCAGCAGGTTCCGAGTTGCGGGTAAGTTTACCAAACTATGGGAAGACAATGGCTCCACGCTAAACGAGAAGTTGCAAACCTCAAAAAAGGTCAGGTCGTCGGAAAACTGGTCCGCGAAATCATGGTCGCCGCGAAGGCTGGCGGCACCGACCCTGCTGGTAATGCCCGGCTTTTTGCCGCTCTGGAAAAAGCCCGCAAAGCTTCAGTGACACGCGACGTCATTGACCGCGCCATCAAAAAAGGCGGCGGCGTGGGTGATGACAAACTGACTCTCGAGCACATGGTCTTCGAGGGTTACGCGCCTCACAAAGTGCCAGTGATTGTTGAAGTATTCTCAGACAACGTGAACCGCACAGCCCCTGAAATGCGGCTTCTTTTCAAAAAAGGCCAGCTCGGCACCGCAGGCAGCAACAAGTTTCTCTTCGATAACGTCGGCCTCGTGGAAGCCCACCATCCCGACAAGACCATCGATATCGAAGCGGCGGCGATCGAGTCGGGAGCGAATGATTTCAATCCGATTGCCGAAGGCGAAAATGACGATATCCCCGCAGGTGTCACCGGTGCGAGATTCATCACCGAGCGCACCGCCACAGCAACAGCTTCCAAATGGCTCGCGGATAATGGATGGACGGTCGTTACCAGCGAACTGGGATACATCGCAAAACAATTTCCAACGCTCACAGAGGATCAACGCGCCGAGGCGGGCGAATTTTTACAGGCTCTGGAAGATCACGACGACGTGCACCGCGTTTGGGCGGCGCTGAAGTAGCGCCCCGATGGAGGCCACCTCAAAACGCTTGGTCGAGCAGCTCCGCGCGGCAGGCCATGAGGCGTTCTATGCCGGCGGGTGCGTGCGAGACAAACTGCTTGGAAAATCTGCGCACGACATAGACATCGCCACCAACGCGACACCTAATGACGTCCAAAAACTTTTTCCTCGAACCGTCGCCGTCGGCGCGCAGTTTGGAGTGATCGTCGTTCTTGAGGACGGCCACGAATTTCAAATCGCCACATTCCGCTCAGATGGCGCGTATCAGGACGGCCGCCACCCAGCATCTGTTACATTCACCACCGCCGAAGGTGATGCCCTTCGCCGCGACTTCACCGTCAACGGGCTTTTCTACGATCCCATCGAAGATCGCGTTCTGGACTTCGTCGGCGGCCAGGAGGACTTGAAAGCCCGTGTCCTGCGATGCATAGGCGACCCCGACGCCCGCTTTACGGAAGACAAATTGCGTCTCATCCGCTGTGTGCGCTTTGCAGCGTCACTCGGCTTTTCCATCGACCCGCCGACTTGGGATGCCCTTTGCCGCAAGGCTCCTGAGATTTCTGTGGTGAGTGCTGAGCGGATTCGCGACGAGTTGGTAAAAATTTTCACCCATCCCTCGCGCGTTCGTGGCTTCGATTTACTCGATGAATGCGGACTTCTGAAAATTCTCCTTCCTGAAATGGAAACCCTGAAAGGCTGCGAGCAACCGCCGGAATTCCATCCCGAAGGCGATGTCTTCGTTCATACGAGGCTCATGCTTTCGCTGCTGCCAGAGCACGTCTCCATCCCTCTCGTGTTTTCAGTATTGCTCCATGACACAGGGAAACCTGCAACCTACCTGCTCGATGAAACCGGTCGCATCCGATTCAATGGCCATGAGGGCGTCAGCGCGAGGCTCACTGAAAACATTTTCCACCGGCTCCGTTTTTCAAATGCGGAAACCGAATCCACAATCGTATGCGTCAAAAATCACATGACGTTCAAAGATGTGCCCAACATGCGCATTTCGACTCTCAAACGCCTACTTGCCCGTCCGACCATTGATGACGAACTGGAACTCCACCGTGTTGATTGCCTCGGCTCGCATGGGCTTTTGGACAATTACCATTTCCTGCTGAAAAAACGGGAGGAATTCTCCAACGAACCGCTCATCCCTCCGCCACTCATTACTGGACGAGACTTGTTGGCCGCCGGACGGAAAGCCGGTCCGCTTTTCAAAAAAATCCTCGATGCCGTGGAAGGTCTTCAACTCGAAGGAACGCTCAAAACAAAAGACGAGGCGCTGGCTTGGGTCGCCGCCCAACCGGAATTTCAGATCCCGCTGTCGACTGATCAGACTAATTGAGCCGCTGCCGGAGCATCCGCCAAAAGCGTTGCGTTTTCTTGCGCAACAGGCCCCGCAGGGATTCCCTCATCACCAGACAAAAGCCTTGGAAGCATCGGTGCTTTTTCGGCACCCGTAACAACCCACAAAATGTGACGCGCTTTGTTGAGCACAGGATATGTCAACGTCATGCGATGCCTGTTTTGATAAAGGCCAGTGATAGCCACCTCCGCATTATGAATGGCACAAACTGCATCACCGGGGACCAATGAGGCCGTGTGACCATCGGCTCCTAAACCAAGATGGACCAAATCAAGAACGGCAGGTTCTCCGCTGATCGAATGCAACAACGCTGTGTAATTTGCACAGGCGTCATCGAGATTTGTCATCTCAACCGGCATGGCATGGATTTGCTCTGACGGAATCGGCGCGTGAGAAAGCAGGCTCTCACGGAGGTGCGTGAGATTCCGATCCGCATCCCCCGCCGGGGCGATGCGCTCGTCCACTTGAACCACATGAACATTGGCCCACGGAACATTTTCATGAGCCAGAGCGCGCAGCATTTGCCAAGGCGTGCGACCGCCACTCACTGCCATCACAAACCGCCCGCGAGCGGCAACAGCTTGACGGGCCTCTGAGGCAATGATCTGCGCGGCGCGTGACGCCACAGCATCCGCAGTGGAAAGGACTTCGGTTTTCATAGGATGAAAAAGAGATACTCCCTCGCCGCTTGCATTCGCAAGACATTGTGCGATGAATCAGCTCTATGGATCAGCCCCTCAATCAAGAAGAACTCCATGATGCCGTAGAAATCCTCCCCGGCTGGGAACTTGTCGACGGGCGATTGGTGGCCACGTTTCAATTCAAAAACTTTGTCCAAGCATTCAGCTTCATGACAGCCATCGCATTGGAAGCGGAGAAAATGAATCATCACCCGAACTGGTCGAATTCCTACAACAAAGTCCGCATCTCGCTTTTCACCCACGATTCAAAAACGATCACCGACAAAGACATCCTCCTCGCCCGCAAAATCCAGCAACTGGCCCAACAAATCCCCAATTAAACCTCCCCCAGATTTTACCGTTTTAAACGTTCTCAGATCCATCATTCACAATTTGTTCCAATTTTTTTGTCCGATCGGACAAAAAATATTCCAAGTGCTAAGTTGCGGAATTTTTAATGGTAGACGTAATCGATATTGTAGACGTCACCCGCAGAAATATTTCCATATAAGCCAGGTCCGAGCCATGCCCACTTTCTTTCTGAACTGGAAATGGTTGAGCAAGCCGTCAAAAAAATAATGGCGCAAATTGCGAGCGTTGCATTGGGTCGGTATTGCCCGCCCAATCCATTTAAGTGAAATAAATGTGTGCTTCCCATGGTTTTTCAAGTGAGCTGCACATTCACTCGAAAAACCATTCGGCCTACGGAGGTATTAACCCAAGAAACTCCAAGGCAGCGCTATTTCTCACCGCTCGTCCTCCACTGCTGGGGAGACATTTTCATTTGAAGGCCGAAGCGGCGGTAGAAATGCGAGATGTCCTGATATCCGCACTCGAAGGCGATGGTTTTAATCGGCAGGGAGCTTTCTTTGAGTAGGCGTGCGGCGTGGTGGATGCGCAGGTCGTGGATGTGGTCCAACCAAGATTTTCTGAAGTGTTTTCGAAACAGGCCAGAGAACGATCGGCGGCTCATGCCCATTCGGGCGGCCACGGCGTCCATGCGTTCGTCGATCCAGAAGGACTGCTCCAACTCCCGCCCGTAGGCCAGAATCCTCGCTTCGGCTGTGCGGGTGGTGCTGGTTTGCTCGGTGAGGCGCGCCGCGCCGACCATCAACTGCATGGCAAGGCTCAGGGTCAACTCTTGGGAACCGATGCCGCCCTGGCGGGATTCAAAAACAATGCGCCGCAGGGCACTCAATGCCTGATCGACAAATAAATCGTCTTCGATGATGCGGCCCTTTCCGAACACCGCATCGAGCAATTCCTGCGAGGGAAAAACCTTTCGCCGCAGGCAGAGGGCATAGAGCGTAAGAGGATCGGTGGGGTCATCCTCTAAACGGTGCTCGGTTCCCTCGGGAACGGAAAGGAGCACCGGCGCTCGAAGCTTATGGGTTATGCCTCGCAGATGGAAGGCTGCTTGCCCCTCGAAGATGAGAATCCATTTCGGATAGTCATCCCTCCGCCAATCCATGAAAAACCCCGCGCTGTGGTGACTCTCAATAACCGCGACTCCATTTGCTCCAAATACAGGTTCA
>JBEIMO010000075.1:0-9162 GCA_040378625.1 Verrucomicrobiia bacterium
ACCAAGACCAACGCTCAGTGGGCGGTTCAGTTTTTATGGCCGTTCAAAGCGCCATTTCTTGTCATCGATCTCTCGCCGGATTATCGCCATACCACGATCGGCTATCCCGACCGCAGCCTCATCTGGATCATGAGCCGCGATCCGGTGATGTCTGAAAAAGACTACACCACCGCACTGGAAAGAGCCCGCTCGCAAGGCTACGACATCTCGCGCATCATCAAAGTGCCTCAAAAATCCGAAGCCAAGCCATAGACGGATATCGCCGGTTTGTTTTTAAACAACCCGTTTTTCGAATTCGTCGGGGAATTTGGCGAGGAAGCTTTGGGTTGGCCAGGAACAGGCTTCTCCGAAGGCGCAGATGGTGCGACCGGCGATGTTGTCGGCGATGTTTTTGAGGTTCTTCGCGTCATCGGGGCGTGCGCCTTGGTCGATGATGCGAGTGGTCACCTTGGACATCCAGAGACTGCCTTCGCGGCAAGGGGTGCACTGACCGCAACTTTCGTGGGCGTAGAATTGATTCAGGTTGTTGAGAGCCCAAACCATGTCACGGGAATCATCCATGATCATCACGCCGCCGGAACCCACCATGGTGCCGACTGACTGCAGAGAGGAGGCGTCCATGACGACATCGAGCATGGGGATTTCCTTATCGACCATTTGGCCGTCTGCGCCTTTGACTTTGGTTTTAAAGACTTCGCCAGCGCGGAGGACTTTTGCGGAACTTCCACCGGGGATGACCGCCTTGAGCGTGCGTCCAGGTTTGAGACCGCCGCAAACGTCGAAGATGAGTTCGCCAAGTGTGACTGCACCGCAGGGAAGCTCATAGAAACCGGGACGCATCACGTCGCCGCTCACGCACATCGTGCGCGTGCCGCCATCACCCGGAGTGCCCATTTTGGCATATTCCTCTGGGCCCATGTTGATGATGTGCTTCACGTGGCAGAGTGTTTCCACGTTGTTCACGATGGTTGGCTTCATGTAGAGGCCGAGCACAGCAGGGAAATAAGGAGGCTTAATGCGTGGATAGGGGCGTTTGCCCTCGAGGGATTCCAGCAAGCTGGTTTCCTCACCGCAAATGTAGGCGCCGGCACCTTGGTGGACGTAAATATCGAGATCGAATCCTGTGCCGAGAATGTTTTTGCCGAGGAAACCTTTCGCACGCGCTTCTTTGATCGCATTCCAGACGATTTTGGCAGCTTTAGGAAATTCGCAACGGATGTAAATGTAAGCGAGTTTGGTGTTGGTCGCGAAACTTGTAATGGCAAGACCTTCGATCAACTGATGCGGGTCTTGATGAAGAATGTAGCGGTCTTTGAATGTGCCAGGCTCCGACTCGTCGCCATTGACCACGATGTAGTGCGGTTTGCCGTCATCATATTTAATGAAGCTCCACTTGGTGCCAGCCGGGAACCCCGCACCGCCACGACCGCGCAGGTTGGCGGCTTTGACGGAATCGACGATGTCCGACGGCTTCATGGTCAGGGCTTTTTTTAGCGCCTCGTAACCACCATGAGCGATGTAGGTGTCGATATCAGGAGCGTATCCGGGTTTGCTGATATTTCCGAAAATGATCCGGCGTTCTTTGGGATGCGGAGTGGAAATCGTCATATTATTTGAATTGTTCAACGATCGCAGGGACGTTGGCTACGGTGATGTTTTCCACGAGTTCGTCATTGATTAAAGCGACCGGCGCACTTCCGCAACTGGCGAGGCACTCGACGAATTCCACGCTATACTGACCATCGGGCGATGTCGGCGGGGCTTCGCCAAATCCATGGCTGTGACAATGAGGATCAATGCCGACTGTCTGGCAGAATTTGTCCTTCACCTCGTAGCTGCCCGCCAAAGCGCAGGCCAGCGTGCGGCAGACGCGGATGATGTTTTTGCCAGCTTGTTCACGGCGGAACCATGGGTAAAAGGTCACCAATTCGAGAATGTTTACTGGAGTGAGATCAAGTTTGGCGGCAATCCATTCGACGCCGCTGTTGTCGATAAATCCAAAATGGTTTTGCCAGAGGTGAAGCAAAGGCAATGAGGCGCTGCGCTTGGAAACCGGATAGTGGGATACCAGCTCATCCGCTTCGGCCACGAATTGCGGAGTTAACTGATCCGCTTGGCAGGTCGTCGTCTGAATCATGCGGGGCATTTATCGGTGGTTCGACGCCGTTCATCAAGAAAAAGGATTCTGAAATGCTACGGGAATTTTTGAGGCTGAAAATCCTACCTCCCCTCCCCTTGGGTCCATGCTTGCAATGGAAGATCAGTTTAAAACTGATTTTTGGAGGAGTTGGATCGTTCGATCCGTCGCGCCACGATGAATTTCCAAGCACTTCGCCGCGCGTTGGACCATGGATTTGCGGAGCTCCGGCGAGTCGAGAAGGGATTGCACTGCGGTTTGGAGTGATGCGGCATCGGTCACTTCGAGGGCTGCGGAATTTTTTAGGAAGCCTTGGGTGAGTGTTGAAAAATTCTGCATGTTTGGACCAAAGATAACTGGAGCGCCTGCAGAGATTGCTTCGGCAGGATTTTGACCGCCCGTTGCACAAAGGCTTTTTCCAATGAAAACAACCGTGGCGCAGTGATACCAACTGGCGAGTTCGCCGGTCGTATCCACCAAGAGAATGTCTGGTTTTTCCGTGGGAAGCGTGGCCTGAGATCGGCGATTCACGCGAAGGCCAGTTTGTTCGAGTTGGCGTTGGACGGATTCTGCGCGTTCCTGATGCCTTGGAACAATAATCAGAAAAAGGTTTGGGTGAGATTTGCGGATTTCCTGCAGAACTTGCGCCAAGATCAATTCTTCGCCATCAAACGTGCTTCCACCAAGTAAAATGGGGGTTCCGGGAGCGATACCGAGGGATTGCAGGAAAGGTTGAAAATCGCGGATCGGGCGAGGAACGGCAGCAGAGTCATCAAACTTGATGCTGCCGGTGACAATGAGTTTGGAACGATCCACACCCAATGATTCCCAGCGGGAAAGATCTTCTGGTTCCTGAAGGCAGAGCAGATTCAATTCGTTAAAGAGAGGCGCAGCCAGCCAGCGTGCGGCGCGATAACGTTTCTCAGAACGAGGCGAGAGCCGTGTGTTGACCATGGCCACCTTTGCTCCAAGGCGACGCACTTCGCAGACGATATTCGGCCAAACTTCCGCTTCAACCAGAAGCAGGCAACGCGGACGGATGAGGCGAACAACCCGGCGCGCGATTGGATAAAAATCGAGTGGATTGTAGATCGGTTCCAACCAAGACGTCTTGCGTGTGGCTGCGAGCTTAAATCCTGTCGAAGTCGTGGTGGAGAGAACAAATGAGAGAGACGAATCAGCGTCACGCAAAGCCTGAATGAGCTTCAGGGCGATATTAACTTCTCCGACACTCACGGCATGAACCCAGACTCTTCCCGTGCCTGCAATTTTTTCTAAAACGCCTGCGGAATAGACGCCCAAGCGCTGCCCGAATTTGTGGCGGTATTTACCACGCTGAAGCATCCGCAAAACGAAGCCTGGAAGCATCAGGATGACGACCAGTGGGAAAATGGAATTATAGAAAAACCGAATCAGCTTAATCATTTTCTGGCGAGATAGAGAATTTCACTTCCCCCGTAGCGCTTGGAGCGAACGAGTTCGAAGAGGCTTTCCTTGAGATTTCCCGCCGCTTGTTTTTCAAGAACAAATAGCCCGCTGGGCTTGAGGGCGGCGACCAGTTTTTCCGAAACAGCCAATGCAGCCGCATGGTCGATATCGTCTGGCTTTTTCGTGTAGGGAGGATCTGCAAAAATAATATCGAAGGTCCCCTCCCCTGCGTAGTTCTCGAGATAGCGATAGACGTCCATCGTTTGCACCGAGCCTTCTGCGCCAGCCATTTTGAGGTTCTCTTTGACGCAGCGCGTGCAGCGGTCATTGCTATCCACAAACACCGCACTGGCGGCGCCGCGACTCAATGCCTCAATGCCCATAGCGCCGGAACCGGCAAAGAGATCGAGCACTACAGCCTCAGGAACCAAATCTCCGAGGCTCGAAAAGATGGCCCCTTTGACGCGATCCATAGTTGGCCTCAATCCATCGGGAGGAGCTTTCAATGGGCGACCGCCCGCAGTGCCAGCAATAATCCGCATCGTCGATCAGTTTGATTGGCCTGGAGCAGGCGTTGAAGGTTTCTTGGTGTTGGGAGGACTGCGAAAGAGGCTTTTCAGAAGACCCCCCACATCCTGACCGACACGAGCGCCCACGAGATTGTCGAGGAGATCGGTTTTCGGCTTGGCGAGTGTGCCGGTGACTTTAAATGGCATGAAGATAAATCCGCTCTCGTCCGATTGCTGGAAGTTCGAGCCAATAAGACCGTGGGATTCTCGGCGGATTCTTTCATTCACATGAAACCGGGCATTCAGCGCCAGTGCGCCGTCAAAGCCACTTTCGCCAGTTGCATCCATGACAACGTTGTTCGAAGCGAAGACGAGTTTTTCGACGGAAATTTTATTGTTTTGGAAAGTCACGGCCGCTTTGGCCTCACGAAGATCGAGCATGCGCAACTCATCAATCCGGAACAGTTCCCCAATTTGGCGGATTACTTCGAGAGGTTCGAGGCGGCCATTTTCGAGAAAGGCCTCGGCGGATCCTTGGAACGTCTCCGGTTGACCATAGATTCCTTGAATAACTGCTTTTCCAAAGAGCGCGCCGCGTTTGCCCGAGCTGTTGAATCCTACAGATTCCGCCAGCTTTGGCACTGAGACATTGCGGAAGGCGAGCGAGGCAGAGAAGACGGGGCGAGTTCCCTTTTGCCAAGTGAGTTGCCCGTCAACCTGACCATCCGCCCAAATCGCTTGAAGGTCATTGACCATGGTGACTCCGCCATCACGAACAAATTTCCCTTTCAGATTTCGGAGTTGGAAAAAATCCAAAGCTTTTGAAGAGGCCGCACTGAAATCGCCTTCCATCTGATCCCTCGAGGAAATGCGGGACGAGAGGGAAATTTTATCAAACTGGGCGACAAGTTGCTTCTCGGCATCATAAAAAAATGCGCGCCCATTATGGATTTTCAGCGATTTTACGGTGATATCCGGAATCGAGTAAGAAGGTGATGGCGCACTCGGAGCGGTTTTTTTTAAAGAATCGGGAAGCTCGAGGGATACCTTCAAACCTAGAGGTTTAGGAACAACCGGCGAAGCGGCGGGGAGGTTTCCGGTTTTTTGTGATGCCTGAGAGGAAATTAAAACGGGATTTTGAACACGCACCTCGTTCAGTTGGAGTTTTCCAAATAAAAGGGAGGTCAACTTGATGTGGATTTTCACCTCCGGGATCGCGAGGAAAGGAACCTTCGGGTTATCGGGCGAAGGCAACGTAATGCCGGCTATCGTGAGCCCAGACCATGGAGTGAATGAAGCTTGTTCAATCTTGGCAGGCCTTTCCAGTTCTTGGGAAATGCTCATCTGCAGCCGCTTTTTGACATCGTCGGACTGCAAGTAAATATTTGCCACAAGAACCGCGAGGCACAGTAGAAACGTAATAATCCCGATTGCTATGAAAATTGGCTTGGCAAATGAACGCACAAAAAGAAGCTACATCTCTTGCTCCTAAAGTGAAGTGTGAATAAGACGCTCGTCATTCTTAACCCTGCTGCCCGAGGCGATCGCGCCAGCAAATTAAAAGGCGCTATCGAGGAATTGCCCGGCGCTCCCATTGTGCGTTTGACCCAAGAAACCGGTGACGCCCGCCGGATCGCATCAAAAGCCGCCCAGGAAGGATTTCAAACCGTCGTTGCGGCAGGAGGTGATGGCACGGTGAACGAAGTCGTCAACGGACTCGCGGGATCTGGCCTGACGCTGGGAATTCTTCCAGTCGGGACCATGAACGTTTTTGCCGCAGAATTGGGGATTCCCCATGGAAATCTGGAAAAGGCCTGGAAGGTCATCGAGCAGGGCTTCACTTCTGCGATCGATCTCCCCATGGCCAATGAGCATCATTTTATTCAACTGGCCGGTGTGGGACTTGATGCCGAAGTGGTCCGTAAAACCAGTCGCGAGTCCAAAAAAACACTCGGTCCGCTGAGCTATCTACTCACTCTCGCCCAAGTCGCTGCCGTTAAACCTCCGATTGTTCGACTGGAAATGCCGAATGAACCGATTCGCGAAGGGTGCTTTGCTCTGATTGGCAACGGCCGTCTTTACGGAGGTCCATTCGCCCTCTTCAAAAAAGCCAACCCACGGGATGGCTTGCTCGACATTGTGATTTTCAAAAACCAAAGCCATTGGGATGTGGTGCGTTATTTTCAGGCGATTGCTTTTGGAACCCATCAATCACTTCCTGACGTGGAGTATTTGCAGGCGACTTCCGTGCGTATCACAAGCGACAGCGAGGTGCCGGTGGAGCTTGATGGTGAAGTCGCTGGTATTTTGCCCTGCGAATTTAGATTTTCGATGGAGAAGTTGCGTGTGCTGACACCTCAGTAATTTTTCAAAGTTCCTCCTAAATCCGCCGCAAGTTTGGCCGATAATGATGATAGCTGGTGTCCGACGACACTGGTTCGAAGGCAGAACGGACTCTGCAAAAAACGACAACGGATATGTCATTCATCATTAATAATAATTCTGGAAATGCGCGGACTGCACAGCGCATCCAGGAAAGGAACGCAAACAATCGGCGCAACTCGCAGTCGCCTTTGAAAGCCATGAACCATCATGGAGCTTTCGACGACTCCAACGAGTTGCTTTTCCCGATAAAGGCCTCTGCGGCGGTTCGACGCGCCCAGAACTTTCAGGCATCCCTGAGCGATTCCCTTTCTTTTCTCCAAACCCAAGAAATCGCCCTCGAGCGCCTTCAAAAGCTCATTGAGGAAAATTCGAAAAGCCCGCTTAATTCCTCTCATCTCGATTTTGAGGAACTTTTCCAGGCGATTGCCGACGAAACATTCAATGGCCTTGAGTTGTTCAGCCAACAAAACGAGGACCATGCCTTTTATCTCGAAAGCTCGGAGAGCAACGATTCCATTTCGATCAATCGCCCCTGCCTGCCCTCCCCTAAACAATCAGGCTTTTATTTGATCGAGGGGGACAGCGAATCCCCTGCGGAATTGCAGATGGTTCTGAAAAAGGTCACCGAGGCTCTGATCGAAAACAAAAAGGAACAGGCCAAACTCCAGGAACTTTCAGCCATGAAGAACCTGCTGGAGGGAAATCTGGATGTTGAGAAAATTCAAAACCCGCAAATTGCGGAAAGGGCGATTTCGCTTTCGAAATCCGACATTTTTGCAGATGCAAGGATCGCACTGCCTATTCAAGCCAACGCAGCGCACGCGGCTGTGCTGAGGCTTTTCAATTAAGAGGCCCCCACCTCAAATAAAAAACCCCTTCCCGCACGGATGCAGGAAGGGGTTTTTTTATTGGTAGAGATTGTTATTTGACGTGACCGGAAACCAACTTGGTCATCTCAAACATGGTAACTTGGGATTTACCACCGAAAACAGCCTTGAGAGCTGGATCTGCGTTGATGAGAGTCTTTTTCTTGGCGTCTTGGAGACCGTGCTTCTTGATGTAGTCCCACACTTTTTTGGTGAGTTCACCACGGCTGACAGGAGTCGAACCGACAACAGCGGCGAGGACAGCGTCAGGCTGAACGGGTTTGAGGAGGGCTGGGTTGGCTTTACGTTTTGGTTTTTCAGTCTTTTTTTCGGTTGGCATAGTATTTTATGGGGTGAGAAATTCTGGGAGGTTTAAACTGGAATTTTAGTTTTTGGTTAACTGCTATAATGGGGTGAACGATTCGAATCTCTAACACCACACAGGGAAATCTGTCCACTCCTATCTTTTAAAAAGATGTTTTTTCATTTTTAGGAATCCCTGTAATCTCCCGCGCCTATGCTCAAGACTGGAATCGTCGGATTGCCCAACGTGGGAAAATCAACACTCTTCAACGCCGTCACCCGCACCCGCAAGGCGCAGGCGGCCAATTTCCCATTCTGCACGATCGAACCGAATGTCGGCATTGTGAACGTCCCGGATGACCGCCTGCAAAAACTTGCGGCGATGTCGAAGTCGGAAAAGATCCTGCCAGCGGCGATTGAATTTGTGGATATCGCCGGCCTCGTCGCAGGCGCGAGCGAAGGCGAAGGACTCGGAAACCAGTTTTTAAGCCACATCCGCGAAGTGGACGCTATCATTCAGGTCGTGCGTTGTTTTGAGAGTTCCGACATCCACCACGTAGCAGGTTCGGTCGATCCAGTTCGCGACATTGAGATAATCAATACCGAGTTGATGCTCGCCGATCTGGGTGCCATGAAGAAACGTGCGGAGCGTTGTCAGAAAGGTGCGCGCAGCGGAGATAAAGCCGCCAAAGCCGAACTCGCTCTGGCCGAAAAATTGATCCCCCACCTCGATGCCGGTAAACCAGCTCTGACCGCAGATCTGAATACCGAGGAGAAAGCCCTCCTGCGCGGATTTTTCCTACTGTCCGCAAAACCCACGCTCTTTGCCTGCAATGTCGGCGAAAATGATCTCGCGTCCCTCGATGGCGATTCCGCTGCCGCGAAACATGTCGCCGCCGTTCGGGAATACGCCGCTAAGAACCTTGGCAGCGAAGCGGTGGTTATCAGCGCCCAGATCGAGAGCGAACTCGCCGACCTACCGCCTGAAGAAGCCTTGGAGTTTCTCTCGGGCCTTGGAGTTTCAGACAGCGGCGTCAGCCAACTGATCCGTGGAGCCTATCACTTGCTCGGATTGCGCACCTATTTGACCACTGGACCCAAAGAGACACGTGCTTGGACGATCAATGCCGGCGACAAAGCTCCCGCAGCCGCAGGAGTCATCCACAGCGATTTCGAGAGAGGCTTCATTGCCGCACAGATTGTTTCCTTCGATGACCTCATGACGCTCGGATCAGAAGCCAAAGCCAAAGAAGCTGGTAAACTCCGCCTCGAAGGCAAGGAATACGTCGTTCAAGACGGTGACGTCGTGGAATTCCGCTTCAACGTGTAATTCAATTCCGAAAGAATTTTTGCCACAGAGGGCACGGAGTTCTCAGAGAGAATTAGGCGGCAACTAACCGATCTTTCTAAGGCTGACGTTTGTTTCGTTCAGGGTTGAGAAGCAGAAATGGTAGGGCGATGGCCTCCGGACGCGCCGAAATTAGATCCCGAAAGAATTTTTCGCCACAGAGGACACGGAGTTCTCAGAGAGAAA
>JBEIMO010000076.1:0-9103 GCA_040378625.1 Verrucomicrobiia bacterium
CTAAAAATAAAATGAAAGACCGAGGCTTCATTTAGCCTCCTTGAGAGCCTCCATTAGAAGAAACAGGTGGCGTTGGCGTTGGCGTTGGCTTAGGTGGTGGAGGCAATACTGGAGGCGGGGGAAGTGCCGGCGGAGGAACTACTCCGCCCTTGTCGCCGCCTGCTTTAGGTTTATCGCCTTGGTCACTTGGCTTATCTCCCTGTTCGCTTGGCTTCTCACCTTGTTCATTTGGCTTTTCAGCGCTCTGTTCCTCAGATTTTTTCTGTTCCTCGGATTTAGCCTCCGCTTGTGCTGCGGCTTTTTCAACGGCGACAGCAACGGCGGTTTGAAGAAAGACGGCTTGCTGCTGAACGACCTGATTAATGGTCTGAATAATCTGCGTGCGTTGTTCGGAAGTCATCTCCGCTACGACTGGAGCAGAGATGGTGGGCGGGTTACCGCCTTCAGAGGGTGTCACGGCGACTTGGGTAGTCTGACCCGATGTCACAGACGTGGCCTGTGAAGAACCTTCAGCCTTAACATCGACCTTGCCTTCCACCACACTCACTCGACTCCCGGCCGGCTTTCCATCGGAGCCACGGGTGATGGAAACCCGGAAAGTTGTGCCACGAATACCTGCCGAGCCCAGTGGAGTTTTAACGTCCATTTCCGAGCCCTTGTTCAGCTTTTTTACTTTGCAAGTGACGTCACCATAATCGAGTTGGAGTTTGCTCTGCGAGTTGCTGGGTTCTTTCTCGAGTTTTTTGAAAACCTCTTCGTTAAACTCCCACTCTTTCTGCAAGTATTCCTCAACGATAAACTTCGACTCTTTGGCAACCTCCAAAACGGATCCATTGGAAAACGCCAGACACGCCGAAGAATTTGGACCGGTAACTATGGCGTCCCCTTTTTCAATTTTATCCCCTCGCGCAGGTCGTTTTCCATCAGGAGTGGCTGCGGAAACAATTTTTACATCGCCCTCGAAGCCTGTCAGAACAATAAGACCTGGCTTCATTTCCGCATTGGCGGCGTTTGGTGATGGAGTTTGCGCATTAAGAGATGCGACGAAGGCAATAAAAAGCGAAAGAAAACATCGCTGGAGAGGAGTAAAGAAGTTCAGGGTTTTCATAGGGACAATAAAAACGACTTTTCTGCCGTTCCTCAAGAAAAAGCAAGGGGTTTTTTGGAAATGTTGAGGGTTGCAGAGATGCATAAATTTGCCAACATCTTGGAAATGCAAAAAGCCTTTCCGTCACGCCCGACCTCGTCCAGTGATTCGCATCAGTCGTATGCGATCGTTGCCAGCGAGTTCAATGGTGAGTTTGTGCAGGCGTTGGTGGATAATGCGATTCAGGAACTTCAAGCAATCGAACCCGGAGCAAACATTGTGACTCTACGGACGCCGGGCTCATTTGAAATTCCCCTCTTTGTGCAAAAAGCTCTAAAAACTGGCAGATTCCAAGCGATCATTGCCTTGGGAGTCATTATTGAAGGAGAGACTGCCCATGCCATGCTCATTGCAGAAACTGTGACCCGATCACTCATGGATCTCTCCCTCAAACACCAAACACCTGTCGTGCATGAGGTTCTTTTAGTTAAAAACGAGGCGCAGGCCAAAGCCAGATGTTTCGATTCCGAACACAATCGCGGAGTGGAAGCCGCCAGAGCAGCCATTAGTGCCGCAAGAAATCTAAAGCAAATTATTTAAAATTATGGGAGTGCGACGAGATGCCCGCGAAGCAGCGGTGCAATACCTTTACCAACGGGAAATGCAGGCCGATGAAAGTGACACCGCCTTGCAGGAATTCTATGAAATGCGTGGTCTGAGCCCAAGCGGTCGCCGATTTTGTGACGATCTTTTGCAAGGCTGGATGAAAAACCGCGAAGCCGTGGATGAAATGATCCGTCAACATTCCCGCAATTTCGAATTCCACCGACTTTCGGCGGTGGATCGCAATGTCCTGCGCATCGCCTGCCATGAAATTCTGAACTGCCCGGAAATTCCACCTGCAGTAGCCATCAACGAAGCTATTGAAATCGCTAAAAAATACAGTTCCGGCGATTCGGGGAAATTTGTGAACGGCGTGCTTGATAACATACGCAAACTGCATGTCAGGTCCCCCAAACAGCCTGCCGCACAGAACCAATGACAGGCGGATTTTTTAAGAACCTCCTCAACAAATTCACTGCCAAGCCGGTCGATTGGGAGGAACTCGAGGAAACTCTGATTCGCGCGGATCTTGGGCTTTCCATGACTCAAAAAATCTTGGAAATCCTTCGCGCCCGCCGAGGAGATGTGACCGGAGAAACGGCTCTGGAAGTTACTCGGGAGGAAATTCTCAAAATTTTGCCCGCAACGAATCCCACGCTCACCCCCATCCCTTCCAAACCTTTTACGGTTCTCATGGTCGGAGTCAATGGCACTGGAAAAACAACATCCACTGCCAAGCTTGCTCACTGGCTAAAATCACAAGGCCACTCGTGCCTCCTTGTCGCTGGCGACACATTCCGCGCTGCTGCTATCGAGCAACTGTGCCGCTGGGGTGAACGGCTTGGCATTGAAGTGCTACGGAGCCAGTATCAAGGCGACTCCGCCGCTCTTTGCTACGATGCTTGGAACAGCGCGCATCGCCGCAACATTGAGTTTCTACTTTGCGACACCGCAGGCCGCTTGCACACGAAGGGTAACCTCATGCAGGAGCTTGCTAAAATTGCCCGCATCCTTGGCAAACACGACGCCGATGCGCCCCAAGAAAAATGGATCGTTCTTGATGCCACCACCGGATCAAATGCGCTTGTTCAGGCTCGGGAGTTTCACAAAGCCATTGGTCTTACGGGCGTTGTTCTGACAAAGCTCGACGGCAGCGGCAAAGGCGGCATCGCAGTGGCGATTCAGCACGAACTCGGCATTCCCACACGGTTCATTGGCACTGGTGAAAGGGAATCCGACTTCGCGCCATTCGACCGCGACAAGTTCGTCAGCCAATTACTCTGAGGAGCCAGCTGGCAGCGACGCGCCGGCATCGTTATTTGGATTTTCGTGAAGGCGTCGCGTCTGAAAAATAGTCAGCAAATTCAGCAAAAATAGCGTCGCAAAGTAGATACTGTGGCGCTTCCAATGGAATTCCCCAGTGACCACTTCAAAGGTTCCGATGAAGTCCAATGAGATTCCCCAGACAACAGGTGCCGCACCAAGCCCAAGGCTTGTGATCACCGTAAACAGCGCAAAGAAATGATTCCGCCCCATCCGTGGCATCGTGGCAAATGCGATTCGACCATTAGCCACATTGAAAGCCGCTCCAGCAGCGCCTCCACAAAAATTCAGAACCGCCACGATGCTCCAAGTGCACTCCCAAACTCTGGAGGCAATCAAACACCAACCGGCAATCACAGCGCTGATCAAAATTAACGCACCACATAGAACGGGTTTTATACCTACACGCTCCAGCAATCGCCCTGTAAAGGGCAGAACCGCCAACGAGCCAGCAAAAGAAACTCCCGTCAGATACAAAATTCGTTCCGCATCAAAGGCCGGAAACTCATGTAGAAATTCGATGGTAAAAACCCCGAGGCTTCCAACGACAACAACAAAAAATACATTGAATATTAGGAGGGACAAAAACGGCGGATAAAACAATATCGCCCGCCAAGGCACTGATTGCGCGGCATGTCGAATTTCTTCCTCGGCTCGCACATCAGGAATTTTATTGATAAACAAGAGCGCGATCGCGCCGGACGTTCCACTAAGAAAAAACACGAAAGCATAAGCCCACGCAGCGACCTCTCCCCTCATGAAAAAAGCGGACACCAGCAAAGCCAGCAATGATCCACAAAACATGAAAACCTGATCCCTTGCTAAAAACCGGGACCTCGCTTCTTCCGGTATTAATGCAGCAATCCAAGGCATCCAAGCCGCTGAGGCCGCCCCACGCATAATGTTAAAAACAAAAAGTGCCGCCACTATCATGACCAACTTGGAGGTAGAATCCAAAAACGACAGCAAGGGAATCAACGCAATGACAAATACCAAAGCCGTCCGCGGTCCCCAGCCCATGAGCACAAATCGCCGATATCCATAAATCGGCAGAAGTTTGGAGGCAGGCAATTGAAGAACCGTCGTCAGAGGAGTAAAGGACGCCAGAACCCCCAAGACCGTGGAACTGGCCCCGATACTTTGGGCGTAAAGAATCAATGGCGCACCAACGACAATCTGGAATGTCAGCGCATTGAAAAGTTGAAACCAATGGATATTGAACGATCCCTTGGGAGATCCTTCGCTCACGACTTTTTTGGAATTTTTAAACCCAAACCAGAAAGTCAGGGTATTATCGCAGGCGCTGACGCACCGGCACCGCTGACAGGACGCTGTAGCGCGGCGGGTCGAAATATCGGGGTATCGGTCTTGGGAGGCTGAACGAGACTCCGCTCAATCAACACGGGATCCGGACCCGAAAGGAGGCTATAACTCCCCTTTCCATCAGGCATCATGGGCGTTCCCCAGCGAGTGCGGCAGACAACCTGCTTGGCTGGAATTGTCGAACCCGTCAGCAAATGATTGGCAAGATCAGGAATTTGAGGGGCGACAAGTGTGCCCAGCATCGAACCGCCAGCGATCAAAATCGGAATCATATAAATGCAATTAAAACCGATCCCTGCGTTAAGAAAGCTATTTTTGAAAATAACCTCTGCCAAATAAACCCCTCTTGAACCAAGCGGCTCAAAAATGCGAAGCGTAGAATTTTTCGAAATTACCGAACAATGCCGCGTTGGCTCGCCGCAATGAAGTCCAAGAGATGACCGATAACGTCTGGTCCAGCGAGCTCTTCGGAGATTTTTTCGCAGGCTTGTTTAACGTTCATGTTGGAACGGTAAAGCAGACGATAGGCTTCACGGAGCGCGCGGGTTGATTCTTGAGGAAATCCGCGCCGTTCCAAGCCGACATGATTCACCCCGCGAACTTCGGCTGGGTTGCCATCGGCAATCATGTAGGGCGGCACATCTTGAACAATTTTTGTGCATCCACCGACAATCGAATGACGCCCAAGTCGGCAGAACTGATGCACTCCGGAAAGACCGCTGATAACCACATGATCTTCGACGATCACATGACCGGCTAGCGTGCCGTTGTTGGAAAAAATAACATGATCTCCAACGGTGCAGTCGTGGGCAATGTGCGAGTAGGCGAGGAAATTTCCATGGCTACCAACGCTTGTTTTCGTGCCTGGCAGCGTGCCTCGGTTGACTGTGCAAAATTCGCGAAAGGAATTGTTGTTTCCGATTTCGAGATAGGTCGGCTCAACCGAGTATTTAAGATCCTGCGAGCGCTGACCAATCGAGCTGTAGGGATAAAAAATATTCCCCTCACCGATGCGTGTGGGCCCACAGATCGCAACATGACTAATCAGTCGCGTGCCTTTGCCAATCTCGACTTGCGGGCCAACATGGCAAAAAGGCCCCACCTCAACATCCTCATGAAGGATGGCTGAAGAATCGATGACGGAACTCGGATGGATCAGTATCATTTGTCGACCAAACCAAAGAGAAGAGGTCCCTCGGAAACAACCTCACCATTCACAAGGCATCGGCAAGAGGCCTTACCGAGACGCTTTTTGGCGCTCGTGAGCTCGCATTCAATAAACAAGGTATCACCCGGCATGACGGGTTTGCGGAATTTGACTTCATCGGCACTCATGAAGTAGCCAATTTTCCCGGCATTTTCGGTTTTCCGCATCATTACGATACTGGCGACTTGAGCCATCGCCTCGAGTTGCAGAACGCCAGGCATCACGGGATGACCTGGAAAGTGACCTTGGAAATACGGTTCGTTGATGCTGACCGCCTTGACGCCTGTGGCCTTAAGATCTCCCTCGAACTCAACAATCCGATCAACCATGAGGAACGGATAGCGGTGAGGCAGCGTCTGCATGACACCATTGATATCAAGTGCTCCTGGCGAAGCGGGAACTGGTTTGGCGGCACCAGCAGCAACAACATTGTAGCGCTCAATAAGCTGCCTTGCGGCTTCAGTATTGATTCCATGGCCGGGCTTCACCGCAATCACGTGACCAATTAGGAAACGACCTGCGAGGGCGAGATCACCAACAATGTCCAAAATTTTGTGACGAACAAACTCATCAGGGAAACGGAGCGGTTCCTTGCTGAGAACGCTTTCACCGCGAGCCACAATCGCGTTTTCGAGGCTTCCTCCCTTGATTAGGCCTTTGTCCATGAGCGGCTTCACATCCTCGTAAAAAACAAACGTGCGGGCCGGCGCAATTTCCTTTTCGTAAAATTCGGGAGTAATCTCCGCAGAGAGAAACTGGGTGAAGCGACCTTCTGGTCCAGCCTGAGTGCAGGAAATGCGGAATTTTGTATCCGGAAGAATGATGAAAATCGACCCATTCGACTCAATGCTGAGCGGTTCGGTGACTTGAATAAAACGGCGAGGAGCGTCGAGCTCGACAATTCCCGCTTGTTTAATCAAAGCCACATAAGCGGATGCACTGCCATCGCCGATCGGCGGCTCATTGGCATCCATCTGGATAAGGGCGTTATCCACTCCCATACCGGTGAGAGCGGAAATCACATGCTCCACCGTGTGGATTTTCACCATCCCCTGAACGAGCGTTGTCGCACGCTCCACGGTTTTCACATAGAGCGCAGAGGCATCCACCACAGGTTCGTCGGGAAGGTCAATGCGCTGAAATTTAAAACCATGTCCGGCCGGTGCGGGAAGAATGGTCAGGGTGACATTTTCTCCTGTGTGAAGGGCACTACCAGTCAAGCTGGCTGAAGAGGCGAGTGTGCGTTGTTTTTCCACGATGCGATTCAATTAAATTTCAGAGAGAGGTTACAGAGCCTGATGGGAAATCGACTTATGGGTGAGAATTTTTCCATCGAGCATTTGTATACGAACCGGAGCCAGGGAGGCGACCTGTTCGCTGTGGGTTACAATAATCAGCGTGGCAATTTTTTGGGAAGCAATCTTTACGAGCGTTTCACAAACACGCTCGGCATTGGAGGTATCAAGATTGCCCGTCGGCTCGTCGGCGAGAAGCAGTTTGGGACCACCAGCCAACGCTCTGGCAATTGCCGCGCGCTGCATTTCGCCTCCGCTTAGTTGATGAGGAAAATGATCCGCCCGTTGCGTAAGACCGACCAACTCGAGCATATCAGATACCCGCGATGCTGACGCTCGGGCCGCGCTGCCACGAAGGAGAAGCGGGAGTTCAACATTCTCACGAACCGTCATGGCCGGCAGCAGATTGAAAAATTGAAAAACAATACCGAGCGTGTGACGTCGATATTCAGTCAGCTCCTTTTCCCCAGCCGAATGGAGCGGCACACCAGCCACATGAACTTTGCCTGCAGTCGGATGATCCAAGCCTCCAAGCAGGTTCAGCATCGTGCTTTTTCCGCAACCGCTGGGACCAGTAACTGACACAAATTCACCATGAGCGATTTGCAGACTCACATCATCAAGGGCCCTTACCTCTCCGGTTCCCGAGGAGTAAACCCGCGTGACATTTTGCAGATCGATCATATTCAGGCATACTGGCGGCGTTATGAATTGCGATCAAGCAGACTTCCGGATCCTTGGAGAAACTCCGGATTTGATGGCCGTCGAAAAACCGGCCGGCTTGCTTGTGCATCCTTCCAAACCCGGAGGACCAAGAACCCTTTGGGATGCGCTGCGCGATGTTCTTTCGTATGAAATCGCCAATGGCGGCCAGGTTTCTTTAATCAACCGCCTCGACCGCGAGACCAGCGGAATTGTGCTTGTTGCCAAAACCTCCGCCGCTGCCCGCCGGGCCGCCATTGCCATGCAGGAGGGACAAATTCAAAAGACCTATCTCGCCCTTGTGGCCGGCCATCCTGCTAAAGACACATTTTCCATCGATGCCCCAATCATCCGCCAAGGGGAAATCGCAGATACCCGCATTCATCTTAAAAGAACGATCCACTCGGCTGGAGCCTACGCGCTCACCCATTTTAAAGTTCAAAATCGCTTCGAAAATAAACATGGACGCTTCAGCCTCATTGCAGCCACCCCCGTAACAGGCAGAACCCATCAGATCCGCGTCCACATTTCCTCAGCGGGCCACTACGTCGTTGGAGACAAAATCTACGGTCCCTCGGAACAACTCTATCTCGATTTTGTAGAAGCCGGATGGACACCCCGCCTTCACGAAATTCTCCACCTTCCGCGACATGCACTCCACTCCTCTGGACTTTCCATTAACTGGGACGGCGAACCTCTCGCTTGGCGCAGCGAACCTCCCCAAGATTTCCAAGACTTCCTCAACGCGTGATGAATTGGAAAAATTGCGAATTTCAGAGTGCGGATTGCGGATTTTTGACTTCCGAAGGGCATCGTCTTGCAGGAAACATTTTTCCAGCAAACCCACAGACCTTATTGAATATAAAGACGCATACTCATTTTTTTGCTTCTTATAGAACCGCAGTCTAAATTTTTTAGAAAATGAATACACACCTATTGTCTCCTTTTGATCTTCAAGGCCTGCCGTTGCGAAACCGAGTTGTGATGGCGCCGCTGACTCGTGGACGCGCCGGCAGCGAGCGGATTCCGAATGATTTGATGCGGGAATATTATATGCAGCGAGCATCGGCGGGATTGATCATTGCCGAGGCGACAACAATTTCCGAGCAAGGAATCGGCTGGGTGGACTCACCGGGCATCTACAATGACGCTCAAGTCGCAGGCTGGAAAAAAATCACGGATGCCCTGCATGCCAAGGGCTCTTCGATTTTCCTGCAGTTCTGGCATTGCGGCCGCGCCTCGCACAGCAGCTTCCATTGCGGCAAGCCAGCCGTTTCGGCATCAGCCATTAAAATCAATGGCGACTACATCCACACGCTAGCAGGCAAGCAACCCTATGAAACTCCGCGCGCCTTGGAGACAAACGAAGTCGCCACCGTAGTCGAGGATTACCGCCGCGCGGCAGAACGCGCTAAGGCGGCGGGATTTGATGGAATCGAAATCCACTCGGCGAACGGCTATCTTCTCGATCAGTTTCTCCAATCAAAAACCAACCAACGCACCGATTGCTACGGTGGCAGTTTGGAAAATCGTTTCCGTCTTTTGAAAGAAGTTCTCGAAGCC
>JBEIMO010000077.1:0-9080 GCA_040378625.1 Verrucomicrobiia bacterium
CCGAGCCGCATCGCGTTCCAAGTTGCCTCGAAAATCGACAGCCGCGTTATTCTGGATGAAAACGGAGCGGAGAAACTTCTTGGTCAGGGCGACATGCTCTATCTCCCGCCCGGAACTTCGAAATACACTCGTGCTCAAGGCGTGCTTGTCACAGAGGAGGAAATCCACCGCCTCGTTGAATTTGTATCCAAACAGGCGGAACCCAAATTCGATGCCGGCATTCATGAGAAGCTGACCAGCACATCGATTCCGGACGAGGATGTTAGTGATGAGGATGAGGAATTGGTGACTCGATGCTTGGAAATCATCCAGCAGGAAAACCGAGCTTCCACGTCGATGCTTCAGCGTCGCTTGAAATTAGGCTATACACGGGCCGCCCGAGTGATGGATATTTTAGAGAATCGCGGAATCGTTGGGCCAAAGGATGGCGCCAAAGACCGTGAAATTCTCGTAGACTTAAATGAGGAGGGCGCATTTTGAAAAATAGAGACATCCCGCAAGATGGAGACATGTTCGTTGGAGCACGTCTGGCCGCGCGTCGCGTAAAGGCTGGAATCCCCGTGGAGAAGGTCGCTAAGGACCTCCGCATGTCGATTGATCGTCTGCGTGCCATTGAGACCGATGATTTGTCAGGATTTGCTCATCCGACCTACGCACGACTTTTTCTGATCGATTACGCAAATTACCTCCGCGTGCCTGTGGAGGAAATTCGGGATTACCTTCCCGGCACTCAGGTTTTTGGCAATGCGGATAACAAATATTTGGAGGTGCTCATTGCCAACAATGGCTTCCTGAAAGGGGACCAATTCAAATCCGTCCGTCGTTTGGTTATGGGCATCGGTATGGGGTTGGCCGTTGTTTTGCTGGTGGTGCTGGGTATTTACTCCTGGCGGATCTGGGAAAAATTTGAACGCGTCAAACCTGTTGCCGTTCCTGTTGCTGCTCCGGCGGCTAAAGCGACTCCTCAGCGTCCTGTTGCGCAAAAGCCAATGCCACCTCCGCTTGCTGCACCTCCGGTTACAATTCCCGAGGCAACGCCTTTCCGCCCTTTGGCTACCCCAACGGCGACTCCGATTGCAACAGTATCGCCAACGCCTTTCACATTGCCGCCTTTCAAGCCCTCGCCAATTCCTAATCGCGCTCCATGAAGGCTGGTAAATCTCAATCCAGCAGCGCCGGACAATCGGTTGTGCTTGAACCACGCCGTATCGGCATGATCAGTCTCGGTTGTGCCAAAAATCTCGTCGATGCAGAGATCATGCTTGGCTCTGCTAAATCCGAGGGATTTGAAATCACTTCCGATCCCGCAGAAGCGGATCTTCTCATCGTCAATACCTGCGGGTTCATCGATTCGGCGAAACAGGAATCCATCGATGCGATTCTTGAAGCCAACCGTCAGCGAAATGAGGGAAAACGCCCCGATGCAAAAATTGTGGTGAGTGGGTGTCTTTCTCAGCGTTTCTCGACAGATCTCGTCGGCGAGCTTCCGGAAGTGGATGCCTTCATCGGTTTGGATCAGGTGGCTGAAGCCGGCTCAATTTTCAAAAAAGTTCTCTCCGAGGACAAGCCGAGCGTCCTCAATCTTGTAACCCCGAAATCGCGATACATTCCTGATTTTGCAACGCCTCGTTTTCGCTTAACCCCGAATCACTCGGCTTACGTCAAAATTGCCGAGGGCTGCAATCACCCTTGTAGCTTTTGCGTGATTCCACAAATGCGCGGCCGCCACCGCAGCCGTTCGATTGATTCTGTGGTGCGCGAGATTCGTGGTCTGGTGGCTGAGGGCGTGAAGGAAATCAACCTCATCAGTCAGGATACCACCTATTACGGCATGGATCTGTGGGAGCAGAAAGCTGGACCTCGTCAGCCGGTGGATTCCGCCAGAGGAACGTCTCTGGTTCATCTTTTGGATGAAATTGGTGAGATCGGTGGCGAGTTCTGGGTCCGCTTGCTTTACACGCATCCGGCGCACTGGAGTGACGAGCTCATTGCAGCGATTGCGCGCAATCCTCATGTGGCCCGTTACGTGGACATGCCGCTCCAGCACATCCATGCGGAAATGCTTCACCTCATGCGTCGCGAAACCTCTCGCGAGCATATTGAAAATCTCATCGCCCGTATCCGCGCAGGAATTCCGGGCATTGGCTTGCGCACCACATTCATTGTCGGATTTCCGGGTGAAACCGAGGAGCACTTTGAATCCCTTCTCGCCTTCATTGAGGATGTTCGTTTTGAGCGCTTGGGTGTTTTTAATTATTCCCAAGAGGAAGGTTCCCGCGCGGCGAAAATGGAAAACCAAGTCCCGACCCGAGTCAAAAACCGGCGTTACCGGGAAGCGATGGCGCTCCAGCAAAAAATCGCCCGTGAAATGGCGGAGTCTCGTGCTGGTCAAACGCTACGCGTTCTTATCGAACAACCAAATATTGGCCGAACAGAACACGACGCTCCCGAGGTCGATTGCCGAGTCATTCTTACACATCCTGCAGAGGTCGGAAGATTTGCGAACGTGAAAATCCTCGGCGCACAAACCTACGATCTCGTGGGAGAGCCGATCTCCTAAGATTAAATTCCCTTTAATCCGGCGAGCAGAAGCTCTGCGTTGGATCCCGTGTGCTGAAGGTTGGAAACAAGGATCTCCATCGCCTCAGCAGCGGGCAGTTCAGAAAGTTGTCGGCGCAGTTGGGCCACGCGCTCGTATTCATCGGGGTGGAGGAGAAGTTCGTCACGCCGGGTTCCTGATTTGACGATTTGGATGGCGGGAAAAACACGCATCTCCGCAATCGAGCGGTCAAGGTGGAGTTCCATATTTCCCGTGCCTTTGAATTCTTCGAAAATCAAGTCATCCATCCGGCTGTGCGTTTCGATCAGGGCAGTTCCCAGAATCGTGAGGCTGCCGCCCTCTTCGGTATTGCGGGCGGATCCAAAGAATTTGCGCGGCTTGGCGAGTGCCTTGGCATCAACGCCACCGCTCATTGTGCGGCCTTTGCCGGGCTGAAGATTGTTGTAGGCGCGAGCCATGCGGGTAATCGAATCCAAGAGGATGATCACGTCACGGCCGAGCTCCACAAGCCGCTGCGCGCGGTTCGAAACGGATTCGCAAATCTGAACGTGCCGAGAAACAGGTTCGTCGAATGTGGAGGCGTAAATTTCGCAATCCAGCGAACGGCGCATATCCGTGACTTCCTCCGGACGTTCATCGACCAGCAACAGGATGAGCGCGGCCTTCGGATGGTTTTTACGAATGTTTCGCGCCAGCGTCTGCAGCATGATCGTCTTTCCTGCGCGCGGGGGAGCAGCAATCAGTCCGCGTTGTCCCATCCCGATGGGAGTGATGAGATCAACGGCTCGTGCCGCAATTTCAGGCTCATTCGGGGTTTCCAAAAAGACACGTCGGTTTGGAAAGAGCGGGGTGAGTTTTTCGAAATCCACAGGCGGCTTCCATTCCGCAGCAGGAATTCCTTCGATAGCTAAAATCTCCTCGGCGACGAGGCCGGATTCGCGGCCTTGGGGCAATCGGACTTTGCAGGTGATCATCAACCCGGAGTGAAGCGAAAATTTTCGAACCAGTTGATGAGGGATTGTGATGTCCTCGGGGCCTGGACGCAGGTCATAGGCCGTCCAGCGGAGTGTGCCAGAGTCTTGGGTGCGCTCGAGGAGTCCTGTGCCGGTCACCATTCCTCCGTGGGAAAGTTTGTGACGAATTAAATCAACCACCAGATGCCTGCGGGTAAAATCCACTCGCAAGCGGAGTCCGGATTTTTCCATCAATTCAATAAGCTCTTTGAGTCGCAGCTTCTGAAGGTCGTTGATAACGAATTGAGATGGCACATCCGTGGGGGATTCGGCGGGAGTGATGTCACTTTGGGATTCCATAGAGGCGGTGCAAGGAGAGCGTCTTGACGGCTGGTGAAGAGAGGAGAAAACCTTTCGAACAGATTGGAAAGATTTTAAAATGGGGAAACCCTATTCCCCTCGGATGCCGCAGACTGGCGGCATCCGCGCGAAGACAGATCAATTCTGTTTTTGAGGAAAATACGAGGGAGCCTTAGAGCCGACCTCTTCGCTGCTGGCTTCTTTTTCTGCTTTTTGTTTTTTCAATTTTTCCGCGTAACCGGGTATGGTTTGAGAAGCGGGATGGCGTTCGCAGCCGGACTGGAAGGCCACGAGGGCGATGGCGGTGAGAAGGACAGTGGTTAGAGCTTTCATTGTTCGATGAGTTCGAGTGACGCGGCAATGTTTCGTTTGCGGGCTGAGGCAATGAGAAGGGTGCGGATCGCCCGGATTGTGCTTCCGCCTTTACCGATAACCCTCGGGGCGTCCGAGGCTCTCAAAGCGACATAGAATGATACACGATCCGGCGTTTCGGTTTTATTGATCACAACCTCGTCGGGAAATTCCACGAGCGAGGTGATGACGTAACGCAGGAATTCCTCCATGGCGCAGGAATAGATTAGGCGGCCAGTTTTTTGCGGGCTTTGTTGATGATGCTGCCAACGGTCTGGCTTGGGCGGGCACCGCAGGTGATCCAATATTCGGCGCGGTCGAGTTGGACGTTGAAATTTTCACCTTCAACCTTCGGATCATACTTGCCGATGATTTCGATGAATTTTCCGTCACGCGGGCTGCGCTGGTCGGCCACAACGATGCTGTAATAAGGGTGGTTCTTAGCGCCTTCGCGGCGGAGTCGGATTGCTACTGCCATATTGATATCTTCTTAAGATTCGGACTTAAGGTTTTGTTTAATTTGAATTAGTCGGTTGGTTTTCGGGGTTTCCAGCAAAATCAGAATTTCATTCCTGCTCCTGCTTTGGCCATGAATTTTTTCATGGCGCCCATATTTTTCATCATCTTGCGCATCTGGTTGAAACGCAGGATCAAGTTGTTGACCTCGGTGACACTTACACCACTGCCTCGGGAGATCCGCTGGCGGCGGCGCGCGTTCAGAATATCCGGCCGCGCACGCTCCTGCAGAGTCATGGAGAGAATAATCGCCTCCACCCGTTTCAGTTGCTTTTCGTCAATCGAGGAATCTTTGATCTTATCCATTCCGGGGATCATGCCAAGGATATTTTCAAGGGGTCCCATGCGGCGGATCATTTTAAACTGCTGAAGAAAATCATTGAGGTCGAAGCTGGCGGTCCGGAGTTTTTCCTCCATGCGGCGAGCTTCATCTTCGGAGATGGCTTCAGAAGCGCGTTCGACGAGGCTGACGACATCGCCCATGCCCAGAATGCGCCCAGCCAGACGGTCGGGATGGAAGACCTCGAACTGGTCGATTTTTTCTCCCACACCGGCGAACTTGATCGGGCGGCCGGTGACGGAGCGCAGGGAAAGTGCCGCGCCGCCGCGTGCGTCGCCATCGAGTTTGGTGAGGATCAATCCCGTGAGTCCAACGGCGGAATGAAAATGCTCGGCGACACTCACGGCCTGTTGTCCCGTGGCGGCATCGCAGACGAGAAGAACTTCCTGAGGTTTCAGAAAATCACAGAGGCCTTTGAGCTCATCGATGAGTGGACCGTCAATTTCCTGTCGGCCGGCGGTATCAAAAATCTGAACATTTCCACCGGTGGCATCGCACCACTCCAAGGCGCGCTGTGCCGAGCGGAGAACATCGGTTTCGCCATCTTGTGGACGAAAGACCGGGACATCGATTTGAGAGCCGAGCACGGCCAGTTGGTCGATTGCCGCTGGGCGGTGGAGGTCGCTGGCAATCAGGAGCGGCGAGCGGCCTTGGGATTTGAGGAGACGTGCTAGCTTTGCAGATGATGTTGTTTTTCCCGCGCCGTTCAGACCGACAATAAGGATGCGAGCGGGTTTGGAAAGTTCCAAAGAAGCGGCGTCACCACCCAGAAGGGCGCAAAGTTCCTCGTGGAAAATTTTAACCATTTGCTGGCCGGGAGTGATGCTGAGGAGCACCTGTTCACCGAGGGCCTTTTCTTTAACGCGGGAGATAAAATCTTTTGCGACCTGGAAATGAACATCGGCGTCAAGTAAGGCCAGGCGAACCTCGCGGAGCGCATCGGTAACGTTGGATTCGCTGATTTTGCCTTGCCCGCGGAGGTTTTTAAAAACGTCCTGAAGTTTATCGGAGAGTCTACCAAACATGCGGAATTAAGGAATCGGGGAGGTTGGCTGAGCTGTAGTGGGCGGCTGCGAAAAAATCTCAACGGCAACTGGTGCCGGAGGACGCAGGACATTTAAGCCAAGCAGGACAATGAAAAGAAACACGACGGCGGCGGCAAGCCATGGAAGGGGCGCTGCGGAATGTTCGTTCGAGATCATGAGATTTTAAGAGAACCAATCGCACTCATCACGCGGTTGCTCAACTTTTGATAAGCGTCCCGGGATGGGTCGGAGAGTTCCTCCTCGGAAAAATGGATGGGTTCGCCGAGCACAACCGTAATTTGTGAAAAGTGCAGGTGTTTGGCGTTTTTTGGAAAGGCATCGTAGGCGCCGAAGATTCGCACCGGGAGGACCGGCGCGCCTGTTTTGGAAATCACTAAGCCGATGCCTGCTCGACCGGGTTGGAGGTTGCCGTCTTTGGAGCGCGTGCCTTCGGGGAACAGAACGATGCCGTTGCCGGCTTTTACTTTTTTAATCACTTCGCGAAGGGCGGTCATGTCGTTGCCATCGCGCTCGACGGGAATCACGTTCATGGCGGGAAAAAGCGGGCCGAAAATTGGCCATTTCAGGAGCGTTTTTCTTGCGAGATAGTAAACGCCCCGGCGGCTGCAAATGCCCGCGAGCGGAGGATCGAAGAAACTGGAATGGTTCACCGCAATGATGAGCGGGCCAGATTCCGGCATGCGCTCGGGATGAACAACTCGCATGGAAAAAAAAATTCGAGCGAGAAGCTTCGAGAGATTGTAAAAAATATTATAAACGATCGTCATCGCGCGGGGTTCGCTGACTGGATGATTCCAAAAACTTTTTCCACCACATCCTCGAGGCTCATGTGCGATGTATCCACTACGCAAGCATCGTTCGCAATCTTTAGAGGTGCTTCTTTGCGGGTAGAGTCGAGTTTGTCACGTTTCTCGATGCTGTCGGTCTGGCCTTCTGCCGCGCGGCGCTGACGCCGGATTTCGGGAGAGGCATCGAGATAAAATTTATAGGGCGTTTCAGGAAAAACAGCGGTTCCAATATCGCGGCCTTCCATTACCACATCTCGTTCATTCGCGAGGGAACGAAGGCGGGAAACAATCAGATGCCGAACAGCAGGAATCGCAGATACAGCAGAAACGTTGTTGTTCACTTCGGATTCACGCAATTCCGCATCGGGGATACGCGAATTTACGCGGATGTAGGATTCGCCGTCTTCGCTGAATCCGCATCCGAGATCCATGCGGGCGATTGTGGCTTCGACCGCATCCACACGAGCGGGATCGATTCCCTCGCGGAGCAATTCCCATGTCACCGCGCGATACATCGAGCCTGAGTTCACATAGGAGCATTGGAGGCGGCGGGCGAGGCGTTTGGCAACGCTGCTTTTTCCTGAGGCGGCTGGACCGTCGATGGCGATGACTTTCATTGTTTAGGAGCTTGAATCCCAGAAATGACCGGGGTGCGGATTTTCATCATTCCCCCTTTTTGGATTTGGCGGAGGGTTTCCGCGAAGCCGGGGTAGGAGGTATTCACGCAGGACGTATCTTCAATAATCGTTTCACCTTCCGCGAAGAGTCCGGCAACGGCGAAGGCCATGGCAATGCGGTGATCGCCGTGGCAGGGCAGTGTCGCACCTTTGAGCGGGGCTCCGCCAGTGACAGCCATTCCGTCTGGAAATTCTTCGACTGTCGCACCCATGGCGCGGAGATTCTCTGCCACAGCGGCGATGCGGTCGGTTTCCTTGACGCGCAATTCGGCGGCATCGCGAATGACGGTTGTTCCATTGGCCAGCGCGGCCGCCACGGCAATGATCGGAATTTCATCAATAACGTTGGGAATTTCCGAGCCAGAGATCGTGGTCGCCTGCAGGGTGGTGCCCTTAATGTCGATATTGCCGATCGGTTCGCCGTTCATTGAGGATTCAATGACCTCGCGAATGCGAGCGCCCATGCGGATGAGAACGTCAATAATTCCAGTGCGTGTCGGGTTGAGGCCGACATCTTTGACGAGCAGGCGGGAACCAGGTTGAGCGGCAGAGGCAACGAGCCAGAATGCGGCACTGGATATATCGCCAGGAACGGTGAAGTCCATCGATTCCGGGATTTGGCCACCTTCGACGGTGTGGCGGATTTCGACAAGATGCCTGTCCTTTGGAGAGTTGTTGTTTTCCCAGATTTCCTCGCGTTTTGATTTGATCAGGAAGAAATCAAACATTCGCTCGGTGTGATCACGGGAGCGAACGTTTTCAATGACGGTTGTTGTGCCTTTGGCGAAAAGTCCGGCGAGGAGCACGGCGCTTTTGACCTGGGCACTGGCCACGGGAAGACGATAGGTGATGCCGTGAAGTTCGCTGCCGCCTTCGATAATCAGAGGCGGGCAGGATTTTTCCCCTTCGGCGGAGAGGTTCGCTCCCATTAGACGAAGCGGGTCGATCACGCGCTGCATCGGACGTTTGGATAGCGAATGGTCGCCAACCATACGTGTGCGGAAATTCTGGGCCGCAAGAATGCCTGCCATGAGACGCATGGTGGTTCCGGAGTTTCCGCAATCAATGTCACCAAAAGGTTTGGTCAGCCGCCCTGATGTTCCCTCGACGATGAGGGTTCCGGGTTCCGGTGTTTCGATAAAAACTCCGAGTTGGCGCATGGCTTGGACCGTGCTGCGGCAGTCTTCGCCTTCCAGAAAATTTCTGATGACGCAGGGGCCGTTGGACAGCGAGGCCAGGAGAACTGCGCGGTGGGAAATGCTTTTATCGGGTGGAACGGAAATTTCCGTTTCGATACGCGCGGCGCGGCGGGATTTGAGAATGTCTTTGGATGCCATTATTTGACGGACGGATGGTTGATACGAAGTTCCCGGGCATCCGCCAAAAAGGCCTCAACAATATTCCGGTCTCCGCGTTCGAGGGCGATTTTCAACGCCTCGAGTTTGTTTTGCAAGTCGTGTATTCCGGCTAAAATTTCGCGCCGGTTGTC
>JBEIMO010000078.1:0-8861 GCA_040378625.1 Verrucomicrobiia bacterium
TAACGGAAACGCGGAAGCGTCCAACGCACCCAGATGAACAAGATCAGAAGGGCCACGACCTTGGCAAAAAAGACGCCAATATTGATCAATCCAAAGAAAACGCCGGGAAGCCCAGGCAGCGAGCCGTCTGGAATAAGAGGTAAGCTCCAGCCGCCGAGGAACAGAGTCACAATAACGCCCGATCCAGCGATCATGGCGGCATATTCACCCAAGAAGAAGAGGGCAAATCCCATGCCTGAATATTCGGTGTGATATCCGCCCACAAGCTCTTGTTCGGCTTCCGGAAGATCGAAGGGAAGGCGATTGGTCTCGGCAAACATCGCAATAAGGAAAACGATAAACGAGATCAGCATCGGAATCCAGAGAAGGATGCGTTGCCAAGAGAATCCTCCAAGCATTGCGCCCCAAATGGCGTGGAGGTCGCCGGAGAGAATCATCTGCCAATTCAGATCTTTTGGCCACCAAGGAGCGATCATCCATCCATTGTCACGCTGCCACAGAACGATGTCGGACATATTCAATGTCCCGCAAATCATGAAGACCGGGATCACGGAAAGCCCGAGAGCCAACTCGTAAGAAATCATCTGGGAACTCGAACGGATGCCGCCGAGGAACGGGTATTTGGAATTGGAGGCCCATCCCGCGAGGACGATGCCGTAAACACCCAGCGAGGAAACCGCAAAAACGTAGAGAACACCAATGTTGACATTCGCAATAACCATTGGAACCCCGAACAACGAGCTTCCGAACGGCAATACGGCCAAAACCAAAATCGGAGGAATCATCGCCAGCTTTGGTGCGATGTAGAAATAGAATTTGTTCACCTCGCGAGGGATGAAGTTTTCTTTCAAGAGAAGTTTCAGCGCATCGGCAATCGGCTGGCCAAGTCCAAGGATGCGGATTTTTGTAAGCGGAATGCCCGTGCGGTTTGGACCCACGCGGTCTTGGATCCATGCGCAAAGCTTGCGCTCCGCATAAACCGTGTAGGAAACAAGACCGAGAATGATGGCCAGGAGACCGATCGTCTTAGCCAGCGAGGTCCATACCAAAAAGACCTCCGGCTGCATAATCGCACTAAGGATATTCATAAAACCAAACGTGATTAAAGCGGACAGGGCGATCCTGTCGAGACGCAAGCGCGAAAAAAATCCAGCGGGCGACGGGGGCTAGGGTTTCTTTTTCTCGGAAAACCGGCCTTCGTCATCGACACGCGATGTGGCAATGCGCTCCGCCTCGTCGGCTAAATCGCGCAATTTGGCAACCTGATCGGCTGTCGGAAAAGCCCCCTGCGTTTCAATAATGAGCAAGCGGATTTTTTTGATGGCTCCAACGAGAGACGTCACCATTTCCGTTTTTTTGAGGCGGGGATTCAATGTGTCCAAGCGGTCCAGGAAATAATCCATGATTTCGACACGCCCGAGGATGGCAGCTTTTTCTGCGGAGTATTTTTCCGCCGTGCTGTTGGCGCCAAGTTGAAACCCACGCAACCAGCCGCCGAGGCTAATCATATGAGCCATTTCCTCGTCGCGAAGCTCCATCATCGAAGCCTCAACGTCCTCTTGGGTGCGGACAAGTTCCTGCCGCATACCGGCCCAATCGCCTTTGTCACTCAACTCGAGAAGGCTTTTGCTCCGTTTGGTCAGGCGATCGCCCACGCCGAGCGCACGGGATTGGCGAATAAGATCACGGCCGATATTCTGCACGTCCTGCTGACGCTCGGCCAATGTGAGCATAAATCCATCAGCCACCAGTGAGCCAAAATGCAACGCCGTTTGGAGGCGGTTATTAAATGATGCCTCGTGGACGCTTTGCTCAATCAGCTTCAGCGGGATTGGACGAAAAAGCTCCAGATCCTTGAGAAGATTGGCAATCGAAGGGGATGTGATGGGGTTGACTCCAAGTTCCTCGCGCATGTGTTCATCCGAGCTGGCTTTGAGTTCGGCTTGAATATCGGTCTGCGCGGAAGCGACCAGCATTCCGGTAAGCGAAGCAATAATGAGAAAAACTCTTTGCACGTTGAAACGTAAGCACACCAGTGACTGACTTTCCAATCAAGCGAGAAACGCCTTTTGAAAAACTTCGTCCACGTGCCGGAGATACCTAAAGCAGTTGCGGAAGCTCACGGGCTCGACTATACGGCATTCATTCGTGAGCACACTCGAGCAGGAAATCCACAATATAGGCCGTCAGGCGCGTGAGGCATCCAGAGTTCTCGCACGCCTCTCCGCACCACAAAAAAATGCCATCCTCCACGCCATGGCGGACGAACTGGTTGCCAACATGCCCGGCCTTCTCGCAGCAAACGCTATTGATATCGAAGCAGCGGAAAAAAATGGCCTGACCAAAGCCTCGATCGACCGGCTCCGCCTTACCGAAAAACGGGTTCATGAAATGGCCGAGGGAATCCGTCAGGTCGCCTCCCTCAACGATCCCGTGGGCGAAATCCTCCGCACCTGGACCCGCCCGAATGGCATTGAAATTTCAAAAATCCGAACACCCATCGGCGTCATTGGCATCATCTACGAATCCCGTCCGAATGTGACCGCCGATGCCGCTGTGCTCTGCCTCAAAACCGGCAATGCGGTGATCCTGCGCGGAGGCTCGGAGGCGCTCTCCTCCAACCTCGCCATCGCACAAGCCCTCCAAGCCGGCGGAGCTAAAGCCGGACTTCCCGAGGGAGCGGTGCAATTGATTCCCACCAAAGACCGGGAAGCCGTTAAAATCATGGCCGCGATGAACCAGTTTATGGACCTCATCATCCCCCGGGGTGGTCATGCGCTGATTGAAGCGGTCGTCTCCGCCGCGCGGATGCCGGTCATTAAACACTACGACGGCGTGTGTCATGTCTATGTGGACAGCGAAGCCGACCTCGAAATGGCGAAGGAAATTGTGCTCAACGCAAAATGCCAGCGCCCATCAGCCTGCAACGCGATGGAAACATTGCTCGTCCATCGCGACATTGCCGAAAATTTTTTCCAACTCGCTGCGCCAGCTCTGATGGCGGGTAACGTCGAACTGCACGCGGATTTTGCAGCGTCGGCCATTCTCCATCGCCTCGAATATCCCGCACTCGTGGCGGCCGATGACGCCTCCTGGCGAACGGAATACTTGGATTTTAAAATGTCAGTCCGTGTGGTGGATGGAATCTCCCAAGCGATCGACCACATCGAAGCCTTCGGCTCACACCACAGCGATGCTATCATCACCGCCAACCAGAAGACCGCTGAAACATTCCTCTCCAGCGTGGATTCGGCGACCGTTTATTGGAACGCCTCCACACGCTTCACGGACGGCGGCGAATTCGGCTTTGGCGCGGAGATTGGCATCAGCACCGACAAACTCCACGCCCGCGGGCCGATGGGCCTTGAAGAGCTCACGTCCTACAAATACCTCATTCGCGGAAACGGTCAGGTCAGAGCATGAAAACCCTCCAAGTCCACTACGAAGGCCATGTTCAAGGCGTTGGATTCCGTTACACGGTCAAAACCCTTGCGAGAGAATACGAGGTTGCGGGATCAGTCAAAAATCTTCCCGATGGCCGCGTGGAGCTTATTGCAAGCGGCGAAGCTGAGGAGGTCGATGATTTTCTCGATGCCATCCGCGCCAGTTCGCTGGCGGGCCATATTGCCTTGGAATCCCCACAAACCATTCCACGGCCTACCGGTTTAAAAGGATTTCAAATCGTTCCATGAGCACGCTTGCCGTCCAAATCGAAAACCTCACCAAAATTTTTCCCGTTCCTCTGCGCCGTCAGCGAGTGATTGCGGTGAAAAACCTGAATTTGAGCGTGAATCAGGGCGAGGTCTATGGACTGCTCGGCCCCAATGGAAGCGGCAAAAGCACCACACTCAAAATGCTTCTCGGCCTCGTGACACCCAACCAAGGCCGCGCGCTGATTTTTGGGAAAGACAGCCGCGAATATGAAAGCCGCACGGATGTCGGATTTCTGCCTGAAAACCCGTATTTTTATAAATTTCTCACAGCGGCCGAAACGCTCGCGTTTTATGGACGCATCTGCGGAATGGGCGGCAATTTTTTAAAAAAACGGATCGACGAATTGATCGATTTGGTCGGCCTCAACGACGCCCGCGACCGGCGTGTAGGAGGCTTTTCCAAAGGCATGCTTCAACGCATCGGCCTCGCTCAAGCGCTCATTCAAGACCCTGGCTTGATCGTCCTTGATGAACCCACAGCTGGCGTTGATCCCGCAGGCTCGCATCAAATTCGAGACCTCATTCTCGACCTTAAAAAACGCGGCAAAACCGTGCTTCTCACCTCTCACCTTCTCGAGCAAGTGCAGGAAATCTGCGACCGCGTCGGCATTATGGCCCGGGGTGAAATGATGCGGGAAGGCGCTCTCAGTGACCTCGTCTCCGTCAAAAACCAAACCGAATTCCTGATCGAAAACGCCTCGCCGGAACTTCGTGCCCAAATCGAAAACCTCGTTCGAAACTCCCCCGCGCAGCTTGTATCTACGCGCCAACCCCATCGCTCGCTCGAAAGCGTTTTTTTGGAACTCACCGCCAACACTTCCGCCCACAACAAATTGAACCACGGGGTCACGGAAAAGTTTAAAACTGGGACGCACAATTAGCCTCAGAGGTCACAGAGAAGAAAAGATCGATCCGTTAGGTGCCGCGCTTAAGAGCCCAAACCATTTCCTGTAAATCATGCTCATCTTGTCATCCTGTCCTAAATCTGTTTTCAGGTTAATCCCGCAATCCCTGACGCCTCGTTTTCCCAATCCATGAACTTCTTTATCACGGGCACGGACACGGAAGTCGGAAAAACCTTCGTCACCGCGCTGCTCACCCGCGCCTTGCGGGAAGCGGGCTTGAATACCATTGCCCTGAAGCCCCTCTGTTGTGGAGAGCGAGGAGATGTCGAAACCCTCCAAGCCGCTTCAGAAAACATTCTCACGCTCGACGAAATCAATCCCGTTTGGCTTCAGACGCCGACCGCTCCGCTCGTTGCAGCCCAAATCGAAAAACGCAACATATCGCTGGAGGCGCTTGAAACATGGTTCCGCAGCCTCTCGGAAAAATACGACTCGATCCTCGTCGAAGGCGCTGGCGGATGGTTGGTTCCCATCACGGAAACGGAAACCATGGCCGATCTGGCTGTGCGGCTCGGACTCCCAGTGATCCCCGTCGTTTCCAACCGCCTGGGTTGCCTGAACCACACGCTGCTAACTCTCGAAAGCATTCGGGCCTGCGGGCTCGAATGTCCGGGCATCATTTTAAATACCATCGACCCCATTTCGAATGACGCCACGCGCACGAATCGCGACATTCTTTCCAAATTCACCAACGTCCTGCTTGAGATCGAACCGAACCAAGCCACCATTCCCTCCGAAGCGATAAAAATGTTGCAGGGAATTGATTGAATCGCCCGCCGCATGCGGTAGTTTGGACCGATGTTCAAGGATCATGACTTCACCTACGCGATGGAAAATACGCGTGTGGTTCTTAGTCCAAAAAATGCCATCGAAACCTTTGGAACAACGCGGTTCCATTTTTCGCTCGTCACTGAATTGCTGGATGAGGTCAACAGCATCCGGGTTCGCTCGGGAATGCTGGAAGCCGAACGCCCGCGCATCTTGTCGCCATCGCACTTTAGCAAGGTTCTTTTGGAAGGATTCGGCGAAGAGGCCCGCGAATATGCGGATTGGCTCGAATCCAACGCCTCAGCAGCCCGAATACTGCGCTACGGGTTCCAATTCCGCAAAACCGACCTCTCGGAAAAAATCCTCCACGAGTCGATGACCTCGGCATTGACCCGTCTGGAGGACGAAATCCGAGGCAGCGGGGATCCCTTCGGCGTTCTCATCGAGGGCGTTGATGATGCCTGGGAAGTTTGCCTGCTCAAATTCACGATGGAAATGATCCAACGATCCGCGGGAGAAAACGTGGCCGAATGGCAGCGCCGCGGGTTGGTTTGATTTCCGTGTTTCCATTCCTCTATCGCTGAAGATAACCTCGAAATATTATGTTAATCAGAGTCGCGACCATTCTGTTCCTTGTTGCCGCCATCCTCGGCGGAAGCGCGTATTTCATCTACGAACTTTATTACAAAGAGAAAAAGCTCGATGTGTATGAGCAGACAAACGCTAGCCAAGTCGCACCGACGCCCCTGCCCGACCCGAGCGTAGCGGCATTCAACACGCTCAAGCCACTTACGGTGAAAGACACTCCGGAAGCCCGCGAGGCGCTCAAATCGTTCCTCGAGGCCTATCCCGAATCTCCCAAGCTCTCCGAGGCCCGCGCCGCACTTGGCCGCATCAATCTGAACATTTTGCGCGATCCCGCCACGCCCGGAAACACTCTCCACACGGTCAAAAAAGGCGACTCGCTGGTAAAAATCGCCTCGCAACTCAAGAGCACGGCCGAATTGATTTGCTGGATGAACCAGCTCCCCTCCATCAATCTGAAAATCGGCCAGCAATTGCTTGTGCCCCCATTCAATGCCTCGCTGGTCATCGAACGTGAAAAATCTACGGTCTCGATTTTCAACAACGGCGAGTTTTTCCGCGAATATCAGGCGGTCTCCGCCAAATTACCCGCATCGAAAACGGAGGTTCAATCCAAAGTCATCGACCGCGTGGCCCGCAAAGGCGACAAGCGCCTCGCCTTTGGCGATAAAGATTACCCCGACGCCGAAAAGCTCGTTCTTCTCAGCACCGGCGGGCTAAGCATTCGTCCCTTCACCGAGCCGCCTGCTGACGGATCCACGCCAACACCCACGCCGGGCATTGTTCTCAGTCCCTCCGACTTCATGGAAATCTTCGTTTTTCTCAAAAACGGAAGCCCTGTAACCCTCAAGTAATTCGCGCATGAACAAGCAAACTTTGGATTTCGAAAAACCGATTGTTGAACTCGAGCAGAAGCTCTCCGAGCTCAAAAAACAATCCGAGGACAGGAACATCGACCTCTCGGCCGAAATCCGCCAAATGCAGGAAAAAATCGAAGGCACACGCACCTCGATCTACGGCAACCTGACGGCTTGGCAACGCGTTCAAATCTCACGCCACATCGCCAGACCATTCTTCCTCGACTACGTGCGCATGGCCTGCACGGACTTTGTAGAGCTCAAGGGCGACCGACTCTTTGGCGATGACGCCTCGATGCCTGGCGGGTTGGCAACGATTGATGGAATCCGTTGTGTGGTGATCGGCCAGCAAAAAGGCCGCGACATGAAGGAAAACCTCCTGCGCAACTTCGGCAGCCCGCATCCCGAAGGCTACCGGAAGGCCCTCCGCTTGATGCGCATGGCGGAGAAATTTGGATTTCCTGTCGTGGCACTCATCGACACTCCCGGTGCGTATCCAGGAATTGGCGCGGAGGAACGTCACATCGCCGAAGCGATTGCTGTCAATATTCGCGACATGATGACCCTGCGCACACCAGTTGTTTCTGTGGTGATCGGCGAAGGCGGTTCTGGTGGTGCTCTCGGTATCGGCGTGGCCGACCGCGTGCTCATTCTCGAAAATGCCTACTACTCGGTGATCAGCCCTGAGGGATGCGCGGCAATTCTCTGGAAACACCGCAAACACGCTCCCGATGCGGCGGAAGCCCTCAAACTTTCCGCGACACATCTCATCGAAATGGGATTGGTCGATGGGATCATTCCAGAACCTGCCGGCGGCGCGCATTGCAACCCGGAACTCGCCGCAGAGAATCTCAAAACTGCCGTCACCCGCGAACTGCGCACCCTCATTAAAACGCCAATCGATAAACTCCTCGATCAGCGCTACGAAAAATTCCGCGCGATGGGTGTCTTTCAAGAATAGCCTGCCGAACCGCACCGGATGAAGATCATTGACCGCTATGTCGCCTCAGGGGTTCTCCTCACGGCGTTCATTGGCGTCATGGTTTTGAGTCTGGTTTTGGTATTGGGAAATATTTTCCAGCAACTTCTGGATATTCTCATCAACAACCCGGACGTCCCACTTTTAACCGTTGTAGCTTTCATGGCACTGGTGCTTCCGTTTTCCCTGACCTTCACGATCCCTTGGGGCTTCCTCACCGCGATCCTGCTGTTTTTTGGCAGAATGTCCGCAGACAGCGAGTTGATCGCACTGAAGGCGAACGGCGTGAGCGTGCCGCGCATTTGTTTTCCTGTCTTTCTCAGTGCTATCGCGCTCTCACTCGTTTGTTTCTGGATCAATGCCGATGTCGCCCCGCGCGCCGAACAGGCGATGACACGCGCCGTCATCGACATTGCCACCAGTAATCCCATTGCGCTCTTCCGGGCAGATGAAGTGGTCGATTCATTTCCCGACCGCCGGGTTTTTGTCGGAGGCAAGGATGGCAACCGATTGAAGGATGTCATCGTTTTCGAAATGAACGATGCCAGCAGGCCAACGAAAATGGTTTTTGCCCGTGAAGGCGAACTGACGCCGGACATCGAAAATTCTCGCCTGTTGTTCCGCTTGTTTGACGCGCGATTTGAGAAACGCGACTCCGCCCGTCCCGAGGATCTCTCGAAAATCCAACAAGGCATCGTCCTCCGCGAAGGTGTCTTCCCGCTCGCCTTGGACAAATTTTTACGCAATTCCCAAAAGAACCGCCGCATCAGTTCCTACACGCTGCCGGAGCTCTACCAAATGCTCGCGCAGACCGAAGGCAAGCGCCGCTTGGAGACACTTGTGGAATTCAACAAGCGCTTCTCCGTTTCGCTTTCCTGCATGGCATTTGTGCTCATCGCGATCCCCCTCGGCATTACAACCCACCGCAAAGAAACATCCATCGGCTTCGCCCTCAGTCTCATTGTCGCGTTCGGCTACTTTTTCTTCATTATCATGGCCGACACCTTTCGAGGAACCCCCACCGCGTTTCCTCAATTGCTGATCTGGGTGCCGA
>JBEIMO010000079.1:0-8839 GCA_040378625.1 Verrucomicrobiia bacterium
AAAAGCGGCTTGGGCGATCCACAACATGTTAACAGGTTCCGCCATCGATCTTCCCGTGCAGCCCTCGCGCTATGGTGTCGCTGGAATGCCTGCTGGATCGGGTATTTTAAACCCTGTGCGAGTATTATAAGTTAAGAATATGCCCGAAAAGGAATTCACGCTTTGGCTTTCTGAAGGGTATATTTTTGCATGGCGTGATATCGATGGAGGACGGATTTTAGGATTCCGCGTTGTGCTACTTGCAAATGTCGGGGGAGAAATGATGTGCGTTGCCAGATATGACACAGCCCATGGAGTTCCTCATCAGTAAAAAATGGGCTCATTGAAAAAGAGTGGGTTTTTGATTCAAGCAATGAGACTGTCTTTGAGTATGCCATCCACGATTTTCGAGAAAATGCCGCAGAATACATCCGTTTCTTTAGCGAAAACTAAAGGTGGTATGTCTTTCTTGCGCATGCCTGTGCGCGAAGAAAGTGTTTTTCGTATTGAGGATTGTGATCGCATTCTTGAGGAAAATGGTTTTAGGCCAGCAACCATTCAAGAATCTCAAATGGCGAGAACTGCACAGATTCGGGCAGGGCTTTCTGTTTGACTCTTACGCAATCGCTTAGGCTTCTTAATTCTTCAAAACTAAAGAAGGCTCCCCTTTTGCGTGGAGGTTGGTGTGTTTAGATCCAATTCTGTTAATCTTGCCAATCTTGTCATCCTGTCGAAACATTCGATCAAGGGTAACCTCATGGCTGATCTCTCCATTAATTTTGCCGGGATTCGTTCGCCGAATCCATTCTGGCTTGCCTCGGGGCCGCCGACCAATACGGCCTATCAGGTTCATCGTGCTTTTGAGGTGGGATGGGGAGGCATCGTTTGGAAAACCATTGGCGAGCCGATTGTCAACGTCTCCTCCCGCTACTCGGCCATGAATCTCGGAACCATGAGGATGGTCGGATTCAACAACATCGAACTCATCAGCGACCGCTCGATCGAATCGAATTTCCGTGAAATTGCCGAAGTCAAAAAAGCCTGGCCCGACCGAGCTGTCATTGCCTCTTTGATGAGCGACTCGCGCGAGAATTGGCACGATCTCGTCAAGCGCGGAGAGGATGCCGGTGTGGATGGATTTGAGCTGAATTTTGGATGTCCTCATGGAATGTGCGAGAGGGGGATGGGTTCCGCTGTTGGTCAAAATCCTGACGTTGCCGAGAAAATCACGAGCTGGGTTATGGAGGTGGCTTCGCGTCCGGTCATTGTCAAATTGACGCCGAATATCACCAACATCCTGCATGCGGCCCGTGCGGCCAAACGCGGTGGTGCCAATGCCATTTCGTTGATCAATACCATCAGCAGCATCACTCAGGTGGACCTCGATCGTTTCGTTCCCGAACCTTTTGTGGATGGGGCTTCAACGCATGGTGGTTACTGTGGCCCTGCGGTAAAGCCGATCGCTCTCAATATGGTTCAATCCTGCGCTCAGGACATGGAGTTGGGACTTCCGATTTCAGGGATCGGCGGCATCAGCACCTGGCGCGATGCCGCAGAGTTCATCTCTCTGGGAGCGGTATCCATTCAGGTTTGCACGGCGGTGATGCATCATGGATTTCGCATCGTCGAGGACATGGTCGATGGATTGACGGCGTATCTGGACGGGAAGGGGATGAAATCCGTCGCCGAACTCACTGGCCGTGCTGTGCCATCCGTTCAACGTTGGGAAAATTTAAATCTCAATTATCAGCGCGTCGCCCGGATCAACTATGACCAATGCATTGGTTGCAATTTGTGCCACATCGCCTGTGAGGACGGAGCGCATCAGTGCATCGATCTGGTGAATCCCGAATCTTCTGGAATCGGCTATGGACCTGGCCGAATGAAGGGGAAGGCGGTTCCTAAAGTGCGCGAGGAGGATTGCGTTGGATGTAATCTGTGCAGCCTCGTTTGTCCGGTGGATGGTTGTATTTCAATGGTCGACATGCCGTCCGACCGCGATCCAATGAGCTGGAGTCAATATTCCGGCCTTCTCGCTGAGGGCAAAATCGCTCCGATTCCTCCACACAAGTAAAATTTGGGAGTGTGCAGAGAACTTTCAAAAAGCCGCCCAATACTTGTCTGTTTGTCTAATCGTTGAGGAAGACATCCATTTGCTGGCCGACGTAGACGGGGAAATCGGGGCTATGGAATTTAAAAATGACTTGAAGGACGCGGGTGTCGACCCGTTCCGTGCTTTCTCCGGAGAGTGATTTTTTGGGAAGGATGTAGGGTTCGATACGAACAAAATCGAGAGGCACGGATTGAGCACGGGAGCCTTTGAGAAAAGCTACCGCTTTGCATTCGGAGCGGACTCGTGGGGCGTCGGATTCATCGACATCGACGCGGAGTTGGAGTTGCGAGATGTCTCCCAAGAGAACGGCGGGTTCTGGCGCATTGGTGGTGGCATACTCGCCAGAGCGGATGTTCACTTGAAGCACGGTGCCGCCTCGCGGGGCGCGAACCGTTAGGATTTCTAACCGAGTGCGAGCGTCATCGAGGCGCGCTTGAGCGAGCGTCAGGTCGGCTTTAGCCCTCTCGAGTTGTCGTTGTGCGCTTTGCCAAGCGAATTGGATGCGTTTCGCTTCATCTTCGCTCGCAACGTTTTTTTCGCGGAGCCGTGTGCTTCGGTCGAGCTGATCCTTGCGGTCCGCGAGCAGGTTTTCCGACTCCGCTACTTGAGCTTGAAGGACGGCGACCTGGGCTTCTTGGACGAGGACTGCGGATTTAGCGTCGCGGTCATCCATATGGAAAAGGACGGTGCCTTGGGAAACTTTGTCCCCGACATGAACATTCACGCTGCCCACCAATCCAGATGTGGCTGGTGCCAAACGGACATTTTCATTGGTGCTTTCCACGAGCCCGCGTCCGCCGATGGATTGGGCGTATGGCGATTGGGGCGGAGGGACGAGCGGTTGGCTTTCGGGTCCGCTTTTACGCAACCGCATGACGAGCAGTGTGACGGCAATGACGCCAGCGAGGGCGATATAAAAAGAGAGGCGTTTAGGCATGTTGGAGTTGTGTCGGATCGTCGAAATGGCCTGTGACACGTCCATCGTCCATCTGAACAATGCGGTCGGCAAATTCATAAATACGGCTGTCGTGAGTTACGATAATTACGCAGCGGTCCGGATGAACTGCACTTTGACGGAGCAGCTCGAGAGTTTTGTGTCCTGAAGCGGAGTCGAGTGACGCTGTGGGTTCGTCGCAAATGATTAGGCGGGGTTCGTGAACGAGCGCGCGGGAGATCGCCACGCGTTGCTGTTGTCCGCCGGAAAGTTGGTTCGGGTAGGATTTGAATTTTTCCCCCAAGCCGACTTTTTCAAGCATCGACTTGGCGCGTTTTTCGGCATCGGATGCGGACAGTCCTTGTAGAATGAGCGGGACTGAGACGTTTTCCACGGCGGTGAGAGTTGGGATGAGATTGAATTGTTGGAAAATGAACCCAATGTTCTCGCGGCGGAAGCGGGTGATATCCCCATTCCGCATCGAGCGGAGTTTTTGATCGAACACAGAGACCTCGCCCTCGTCGAATTTCAGTGTTCCGCAGATGACGCTGAGCAGTGTTGTTTTTCCACATCCCGACGGACCGACAATCATGAGCAACTCGCCGAACCGTGCTTCCAAGCTCGCCCCTTTGAGCGCAAAGGTGCGTGCGTCTCCGTTGGCGAAGCTTTTCACAACGTTTTCCACCCGCACGGCGATGGTGTTTGGTTGGCTCATCGGAAAACAACAGCCGGTTCAAGTCGCATGACTTTCGTCAGGCCAATGAGCGCGGAAAATCCGCAGATGAAAAAAATGACCCCGGCGACAAAAACCGGGACCTGCCAAGGCATGAAAAACGGAGGCTGTTCCTTCGCGAGAACTGTGTTTCCGAACCAACTCGCGAGACCGACGCCAATTCCATAGCCAATAAATCCCACGGAAAATGCCTGCAAAAGCACCATGCCCGCCAAGGTCGAGTTTTTTGCTCCCATGGCTTTGAAGGCCGCCAAAAATCTCAGGTTGTCGTGAACGAATAAATAAAATGTCTGACCGGCAATTGCTATCCCAACAATCACCCCGAGAGTGACCACAGTTCCAAATGAAATCGGTATGCCTGTGTTTTTGATATACCATCGAATTGTTGCCCAAAAGAAGTCGTCTTTGACAACGGCCCGAACGCCGCTGAGTTCATTGATGTTCACGGCGAGTTCTTTCGGGGTGACGCCAGGAAGCGGTCCGGCGAGGACGTAGCTGAGTTGTTTGCGGGCGGGTTTGGCAAATTCCCGAGCCCGATCGTAAGTTGTGTAAACATAGGGTTGCCCAAGAAAACTCCGCGCCACATGGCAAATCCCCACCACATGTGCTTCTTTATCATTAATTTCAAAGGTCGTTCCCAACTGAATCTTGATGCCTTTTCGGCGGAATTTTTCGACAGCCACCTGATCTACCACTACGGCGTTTGGGAGGCGCAGGTCTTCGATGCGGCCTTCCTTCATATTCATCGGCCTGCCTGTGAGTGTTCCTGTATCCAGTCCGACCAGTTGAATGTTTTGGAAAGAACCATCCGTGAGCCTTGCTTGTTCGATTCCGATGTAAAGCGGCACCGCCCACGCCACGCCTGCGACGCCCCGCACCCGGTCGACTTCGATTTGCCGCATCGGAATGATTTCATTCGCTTGCTCGACTTTGGCGTCAACGACCCAGACCGGCGCCCCGATGTTTCGCACGGTAGAGGTCGTCCACATCATGATTCCGCAAAAAACCGAGGACTGCTGGCACATGAGCAGTGAGCAAAAAGCGAGGCCGCAAACCAGCATGGCATACTTGGCGCGGTCGCGAAAAAGCATCTTGAGAGCGATTTGAAGCATCGGAGTGTTTGAACTATCACCCATTACGGCACGGGTCACATCCAAAAATGTTACGGCTTTTTGCTTTTCAAATTCAGGGGATTGATTTCAATGTCTTGACCCATTCATTCCGCGCATGACATCATGAGCGGCTTAGTAACTCAATCACCCTACTTATCGTGGATACCAAAGAAATTCGCTCACTGATCGACCTCATGAAAAAGAACGGCGTTGCCGTTTTTAAAATGGAGAGGGAAGGCTTTAAAATCACCTTGAAGACCGCCAGCGCGGTGGCTGCAACGCAGTATGTGACATCCTCACAACCTGTCGTTCAGTGGAACGAATCCGTTTCTCTGCCAGCTTCCTCTTCAGAATCCAGCGTCGCTGCCGCTCCTGCCTCTAAGGCCAGCGGACCTGAGATCAAGTCTCCGATGGTTGGAACCTACTATTCCGCTCCATCACCGGATGCCGCGCCATTTGTCACGGTAGGCCAGGAAATCACTCCCGATACTGTCATTTGCATTATTGAAGCCATGAAGGTCATGAACGAGGTAAAAGCCGAAGTTTCCGGCGTTGTTACGGAAGTTTGTGCTGAAAATGGCAAGCCTGTTCAGTTTGGACAGACTCTCATCCGTCTCAAGTAACATCGTCGGTTTTCAACCACCCCAATGTTCAAAAAAATCCTGATCGCCAACCGGGGCGAGATCGCGCTGCGCATTATCCGGGCCTGTAAGGAACTGGGCATCCAGTCGGTTGCGATTTACTCCGAACCCGATATTCACAGCCTCCACGTTCAACTTGCCGATGAGGCGATTTGCATCGGGCCAGCCATTAGTTCCGAAAGTTATCTCAAAATCGACCGCATCATTAGTGCTGCGGAAATTGCTGATGCGGACGCGATTCACCCGGGATATGGGTTTTTAGCCGAGAACGCGCATTTCGCCGAAGTGTGCGCGAGTTGCAATATCAAGTTCATTGGACCGACAGCGAATGCGATTCGCTTGATGGGTGATAAAAATTCCGCCCGCGACTGCGCGCTCAAGGCGGGGGTTCCGATTTCTCCGGGTAGTGATGGAACGGTTGATGACGAAGCCGAGGCGCTTCGCATTGCCCGTAAAATTGGTTTTCCGGTAATGATCAAAGCGGTGGCTGGCGGTGGTGGTCGCGGAATGCGTATCGCCAGCAACGAGGGCAGCTTGATTCAAGGTTATCATGCCGCCCGCATGGAGGCTGAAAAAGCTTTCGGCAATGGCGCGGTTTACATCGAAAAATTTATCGTCAACCCGCATCACATCGAATTTCAGGTTTTCGGTGACGAACACGGTCGCGTCGTTCATCTCGGAGAACGCGATTGCTCGCTCCAACGCCGCAACCAAAAGATCGTCGAGGAATGTCCCTCGCCGCTCATGTCGCCCGAACTTCGCAAGAAGATGGGTGATGCCTCGATCAAACTTTGCGAGAGCGTCGGGTATCAAAACGCCGGAACGATTGAGTATCTGGTCGATGATGACGGGAATTTCTACTTCATGGAAATGAACACCCGTATTCAAGTCGAACATCCGATTACGGAAGAAGTTTATGGATGCGATCTGGTGAAGCAGCAAATTCAAGTCGCTGCGGGCGAGCATCTCAGCAATTACGTCGTCAATGCGCAACCTCGTGGCCATGCGATTGAATGCCGTATCAATGCGGAAGATCCCGAGCGCAATTTCCAACCAAGCCCCGGCAATATCGATCTTTACTACGCTCCGGGCGGTCGCGGCATTCGCATCGATTCCCATGCGTATGCGGGCTATCCGATTCCGCCGAACTACGATTCCATGATCGCTAAGGTCATCGCCACCGCTTCCAGTCGTGAGGCCTGCATCAATCGTATGTCCCGCGCTCTGAATGAATACATGATCACAGGAATCAAAACCACGATTCCGTTCCAACAGGCGATCATGCACAACGCAGAGTTCCGAAAAGGCAAATACCACACGGGTTTCGTCGAGCAACTCCTCCGCGAAGGTGTGCCGTTGATGCGATAAACGCAGAAGCGGGGTTTCGACAGAATTAACAGAAAACGAATTTAGGGCGTTTTTATCGCCGGGATTCGATTTTCTGTGTGGTTAAAAATCTTCAGGAATTTGCTTCGAGCGCTTTGGCGGCAGCTGTTTGAAATTCCGACCAGCGAGAGGCGTTGGGATCGGCAGCGTGGAGGATGTGTCGCAGCAGGCTGCGCCATTCGAGTGTCGCCCGTTCAAGATCACCCCGGCGGATGGCGTCAGTTTCTTTATCTAGCGCCCGCATTCCACCGACGCGGAAAATTTCCAAGGCTTCCCATGTGCCTTCGCCAAAGCCAGGGCAGAGGCCAGCCTGGAGATAGCCCTCGTAGTCCACGTGGCCATAGAGATCTCGTGAGGCGGCGGCGAGACGGAGACTCGGGCCATCTGCAAACTCCGTAAAGCGAGGTCCACCTCGCATGTTTGCGAGATGATTCACGAGGTCTTCAACAGGGTATGTTGCATCTTCAAGAGCCGCCGCAATGACGAGTCCTTCGCCATTTTGAAAGCGGCTAAAAATCCTTCCCCGTGCCGTGGGGGAACCGTGCGCATCGACCAAGCCGAGCTTTTTCCAAGCAAAGGCCGCAGAACCTCTCGCGGGATTGAAATCGCTCGAGGAACTTTCATCCTCATTGAGTGAAATCCGGCGCGTGGGAGGTTCGAGAAGGCAAGTTCCATCAGGCATGATCAGCGCCAGAGCAGGAATGGATGCCAATGAGACCCGGGCCATGAGCATGTGTCCATGACGCGCAACCGAATGAAATGTTGCGGGCGACCAATCAGGCGCAAGCAGAGGGATTATCGTCGTCGCCAATGAGGATTCCTCAAATGTTTCGCGTTTTCCCAATCCGAGACGCTTTTGAATCCAAGGCAGGGGAAGCCAAAGATCGCCGGAAAGTTTGGCCACGGGGATTTCTCGGCCGTAGAAAAATTCGCGACCCTTTCCGAGTTTGCAGGGTCTTCCGATCGACAATAGCCCGAGAACTTTTGGCGACTGGATTGCCGGGATCCAGCGTTCGCGATGAAACGTCAGGCATTCGCTGAGTGGTCTCATCTCCTGACGGGTGTTTTTTAGGGGATGCCAAATTTTCTCAGGGCCAAAAAACTCCGCGCGAGTTGGGCCGTAGCGTTCGGGGGTGACGTTAGGATTTATCGAATCCGCGAGCCCTGGGGAAATACTCTGACGGCTGAAGAGTCGTTCGCATACCTCGACGGCACGAGCCAGTGGAGGTTCGCTGGGATTCGCTTCCATCAAACGCAGGAGCGTTGGCCAATCAACTTGATTCACTCGGCGAAGTTGGCGCGGTGAAGCGTCCATCAATCGTGGCGTATTCTGTCCAACGAGCACATAGCCTTGTTCATCGAGTCCACGCCGGCCCGCGCGACCGAACATCTGGAGCAATTCATCAGGCCGTAGTTCCCTTTGAAACCGACCATCCCCATAAGTCGTCGAGGAGATCAGAACCGACTTCACGGAGAAGTTGATGCCTGCGGCCAGGCCGGTTGTGGCAACGATGACTTGGAGTTCTCCGGATTTGCCAAGTGGTTCAATCCACTTCGCCCGCGCCGAGTAGGGGAGGCCGCTGTGATGATAGGCCACGCGACGCTGGATCATGCGGGTGAGATCTTTTCCAAGAATCTGTTGGTCCTCCGGCTTAATCGAAATCGGATTCTCTACTGGTAATGCTGCCGCGATTTGGTTCGCCATTTTTTCAGCATCTCTGCGACGTGGGGCAAAGATTAGTAGAGGAGTCAGGCGGGCGAGAAATGCTCCGGCAGCAATTCTGGGCCAGTAGCCATGGATGTTCTCGGGAACGCGAGGGAGGTTTTCGACATGAAAATCATCCAAAGGAACCGGGCGCTCGCGAACCTGGATCAATTCGACTTTGCGACCAAGTCGTCGCAGCCACTCGACGATCTCCGAGGCGTTTTTTACACTCCCGC
>JBEIMO010000080.1:0-8826 GCA_040378625.1 Verrucomicrobiia bacterium
CGTCATCATGGTCGGCGAAATGCGCGATCTTGAAACCATTTCTCTGGCGATTACAGCATCTGAAACAGGTCACTTGGTTCTTGGAACGCTCCACACGAGCAACGCCGCCCGGACACTCGATCGTCTTCTCGACGTTTTCCCCACCGACCAGCGCGACCAGATCCGCATTATGGTGAGCGAATCCCTGCGCGGTATCGTTTCTCAACAACTCGTGCCACGCGCGGATGGCAACGGTCGCGCACTGGCGATCGAAATTTTGATGAATACACCGGCCGTCGGAAACGTCATCCGCGAGGCGAAAAGTTTCATGCTCCCCGGCATCATCCAAACCGGAAAAAAGCTCGGCATGAAACTCATGGACGACTCACTGCGCGAACTCTTCGAAGCGGGAACGATCACCGCCGAGGAAGCCGTGTATCGCGCCGAGGAAAAAGACCTCATGAAAAAGATAACAGGTTATCAGTAAAATATTAGCAAACCAAATCAACCCATCTTGTTAATCCTCTAAATCCTGCCAATCCTGTCCCAAAATCTGCTTAAAAACTTCCTCATCCATGCCATACATCGACCAGTTTTTCCAAGTTCTCATCGACAGCGGTTCTTCCGACCTCCACTTGAGCGAAGGCCAGGCTCCAAAAATCCGCCGCCATGGCGAGATTGTTCCTATCCGTGAAGAACCGCTCACCAACGAGGAAATGAGTTTCATGCTCAGCGAAATCTGCACGCCCGAGAGATGGCAAAAATTTGAGGAACACGGCGATCTGGATTTTGCCTACGAGATGAGTGAGGAGAACCGTTTTCGTTGCAACTACCTCAAGCAAACGCACGGCTACGGCGCGGTCTTCCGCATCATTCCTACAAAAATTAAGACTCTGGAAGACCTGAAGGTTCCCGAGATTATCAAAACCTTTGGCCACATGCGAGGCGGCATCGTGCTGGTCACAGGGCCCACTGGTTCGGGAAAAAGCACGACCCTCGCGGCGCTCATCGATTACATCAATTCCAACTTCTCACGGCACATCGTCACCATCGAAGAGCCGATCGAGTTTGTTCATAAAAATAAGAAAAGCATCATCACCCAACGCGAGGTGCCGGAACACGCCGAATCCTTCCCCGCCGGCCTCAAAGCCGCTCTGCGAGAGGATGCGGACATTGTTCTTGTCGGCGAAATGCGCGATCTGGAAACGATTGCCCTTGCTCTGACCGCCGCAGAAACCGGGCTGCTTGTTTTTGGAACGCTTCACACCAACAACGCCCGCAAAACCGTAGATCGTATGATCGACGTATTTCCGAGTGACCAGCAAGCGCAAGTCCGCACGATGCTTGCAGCCTCCCTACGCGGCGTCATCGCCCAGCTTCTCATGAAAAAACAGGATGGTGCAGGTCGTGTCGCCGTTAACGAAATCCTTTTGGTCAACAACGCCGTTTCAGCGATCATCCGCGAAGGGGCCACGCAAAAGCTTCAGGACGCCATTGTGGGTGGCAAAAGCCAAGGCATGCAATTCATGGACGACGCCATATGGGAACACCTTCTCAGCGGCAACGTCTCGCCAAATGAAGCCTACATGAAGGCTATCGACAAATCGCGATTCCAACCCTTCCTACCCCCCGAAGACGCCGCCCTCGCCAACGCCGCCGGTGGCAGCGAAGACCCCGCACAAGCTGGAAAAGCCGCCCGCCCTGCCGCCAAGGCGCATTGAGGTTGCATCGCGGCGCGTCCGGAGGGCGGCACCCAACCGGATTTTGCACGAACGTCTATTTTGGCAGGACCGGGGCGTCCTCGACCCACCGTAAAGTTGTGCAGCCATGTCTCTCGCAGCCACGGAATTTGACATTCCATGGATTGACTTTTGCGGTGTTTTTGAATCTGGTGCAGTGATGCAAGATGTTTCCAATGAACGACCGACTTGGCGACAGGCGCTGGCCTTTTGGTTTTGGCTGGGATGCGTGAGTTTTGGAGGTCCGGCGGCTCAAATTGCTCTTATGCAACGCGAATTGGTTGAGAAGCGGGGCTGGATTGATCGCGAACGCTTCCAACACGCTCTCAACTTTTGCATGCTTCTCCCTGGGCCTGAAGCGATGCAATTGGCGACCTATATCGGATGGTCGCTTCACGGCACACGCGGAGGCTTAGCGGCTGGAGCGCTGTTTGTTCTGCCATCCGCCATCCTACTTTGGGCCTTGAGCTGGATTTTCATGGCCGGAGGGACTGTTCCATGGATCGCGGCCGCCTTTCATGGACTTCAACCCGCCGTGATCGCCCTCATTGTCGCGGCAATTTGGCGGATGTTCTTTCGAAATGTCACGTCTCACGCTCTGCGGATTCTTGCTCTGACGTCATTTCTCGCCGTGTTTTTCCTAAAAACCCCGTTTTTTATCATTATTGCAGCGGCGGCGGCCATGGGAATGATTTTGGGATGGATGAATCGCACGGATGTCGGTTCGAACGCGCAGAACGAACCAGCATCCGATGGAAAATTAGGATTTGCGCCAATTATTCTGTGCGTTACCTGGTGGCTACCTGTTCTGTTTGCTGCGTGGCTGGGAACTTGGCATGGCATTTTCGCCCAGATGGGCATTTTTTTCAGCAAGGTTTCCCTTCTCACATTTGGAGGCGCTTATGCGATTCTGCCTTATGTCTCGCAGACCGTTGTCGCGGACTGGAAATGGCTCACCGAATCCCAAATGATCGCCGGACTTGGACTTGCAGAGACAACTCCCGGGCCGCTGATCATGGTTCTGCAATTTGTCGGATTTGCCGCTGCATGGCAGAATCCGGGCATCATGTCGCCCCTGCTATCCGGAACCCTGGGCGCGGCGATGACCACATGGACAACGTTTCTTCCCGCCTTCGTTCTGGTGCTGACCGGCGCGCCCTTCATGGAACGCATCCGCCGCATGGCCGTGCTCCGCTACGCCCTTTCCGGCATTTCCGCCGCCGTGGTTGGTGTCATGTTAAATCTCGCCGTATGGCTGGGATGGCATATTTTTTGGCCCGAAACAGGATCGTGGGATTGGTCAACATTCGCGCTGAGCGTAGGTTTTCTGGTGCTTTTTGAGAGAGGTAAATTCTCCGTTCCGTTTGGCGTTTTGCTCGCCGGGGTGATTGGCATCCTCCGCTGGGCAGCATGGGGTGGCTGAATAAACCTCCCGCGAAGGCGCGAAGGCGCGAAGGAAGCAGATTTAAAGGGCTGCCTAAAAAATCCTGCAATTGTTTTGTTCCACGTGGAACAAAACAATTGCGAATCGCGAAATGGGGATTGCGAATTTTTAATCCAGCGGGATTCAGTCGAATCTTTAGATTTGTGATCAGGCGGACTTTTTGTCAGGCTTGCGATTATGATGCACGTGGTGCTTGTTGAGCCTGAAATTCCCCCGAATACTGGAAATATCGCGCGTCTATGCCTTGCGGCAGGAGCCCGATTGCATTTGGTCGAACCGCTGGGGTTTTCGCTGGATGAAAAGCATCTTCAGCGCGCTGGGATGGATTACTGGCATCTCTGCGATGTTAAACGCTGGAGCTCGCTGAATGATCTCAAAGCGGCGGAGCCAAATGGGCGATTCTTTTATTTTACCACCAAGGCTTCCAAGGTGTATTGGGACGAGCATTTTCAAGATGGGGATTTTCTTGTCTTCGGTCGGGAGTCGCGCGGACTCCCGGAATCGCTCCTCCGCGAAAACGCCGACATGTGTTTAAAAATTCCGATGAAAGCCGAAGCGCGGAGTTTAAATTTGGCGACGTCCGTCGGAATTGCGCTGTATGAGGCAATCCGCCGGGGTTGACCACAGAGCACACAGAGTTCACGGAGGGGAAGACGCATTGGAGCCGAGCGGTTGGAGATTTTTGGGAAATCCCAAATTTTTCCGGAAAACGGCTGAAAAAACAGGGCCCTAAAACGGCGTTAAACGCGTTTTTGTTTCAAAAACAGGTAACGATAGCGGAAGGGGCCACCGAGGCGAATAAGGTGCGTTTATGCTGAAATGCGAGAGGGCCGTTTTTTCAGAAATCCTGACGGCGCGTCCGGAGGCCACGCCCTACCAAAATTTGGACGCGGGTTGAAAAGATCTGCAATCCCCATTTCGCAATCCGCAATTGATTTGTTCCACGTGGAACAAATCAGGCGGTGCGTCCGCAGCAGGATTTAAATTTTTTGCCTGATCCGCAAGGGCAGGGTTCATTACGTCCAGCTTTAGGCAGTTCGCGTTTCAGCGGGAGTTCGAACTTGGGTTTTGCGGGCGCGGCGGATGGCTGCTCTGCGGATTCACCCGTCTCGGGATTCAGCATCATTTCAGGCCGGGAGAGAATTTGCGGAATGTTGGCGAGCATTTGCTCGAACGCCTGAAGATTGGTTGTGCTACGGAAGAGGTTGCTGAGAACTTCGCCTTTGATGGTGTCCATGAGGTCCACAAACATGGCGTAGGCATCGTTTTTGTATTCGACGAGCGGATCTTTTTGCCCAAAGGAACGCAAGTAAACGGCCTCACGGAGACCATCCATCGCATAGAGATGTTCCTGCCAGAGGCGATCGATCGCGTTGAGAATAATGTAACGCTCAAGGCCGCGCACGGCATCCGCCACCTCCAAGGCGGCCTTGCGCTCGTAGGCTTCGCGGATCGTTTCCGCAAGAAATGCGCCATTTTCCTCTACGCTACGGGTATCAAATGCCGCGCGTTCTTTGCTGAGTCCGAGCGGGAATGTGGTGTTGATCCACTGGAGAAGCCCCTCGGCATCCGGCTCCGCACCTTCTGAAACTTCCAGATATTCAGCGGTCTTTTTGGGAACAATTTCGTTAATGACCTCGTAGATGAGCTCGCGCGGATTTTCGGAATCCATGACCTCGTTACGATAGCCATAGACGACTTCGCGCTGCTGGTTCATGACGTCATCGAACTCGAGCGTGCGCTTGCGCATGAGGTAGTTGCGTTGTTCGACACGTTTTTGTGCGGTTTCCACACTGCGGTTAAGCCATGGGTGTTCCAGCTCCTCGCCTTCCTTGAGGCCGAAGGTTTCCATGATCTTCGTCATGCGGTCACTCGCCCCGAAATTGCGCATGAGATCATCTTCAAAACTGACGTAAAATCGGGAACGTCCGGGGTCGCCCTGGCGCGCGCAACGTCCGCGAAGCTGACGGTCGATACGGCGGGATTCGTGACGTTCGGTGGCGATGACGAAGAGACCGCCGAGATCCGCGACACCCTCGCCGAGTTTGATGTCGGTGCCACGACCGGCCATGTTGGTTGAGATGGTCACGGCGCCCTTGAGACCAGCGCGGGCGACGATTTCCGCCTCCTGCATGTGGAATTTGGCATTGAGAACAGTGTGGGGAATTTTTTGGAGCTTGAGCATTCGGCTCATCAACTCACTCGCTTCCACGCTGGCTGTGCCGACAAGAACTGGCTGACCTTTACCGTGGGCTTCCTTGATCGCCTCGATCGCCGCGTTGTATTTTTCACGGCGGGTTTTATAAATGCGATCGTTCTCATCCAAGCGCTTCACTTGGCGATTTGTCGGAATGACGTTGACATCAAGGCGATAGATGTCGTGAAACTCATTGACCTCGGTTTCCGCCGTTCCGGTCATACCTGCGAGCTTGTGGTAGAGACGGAAGTAATTTTGGATCGTGATCGTTGCGAGCGTTTGGGTTTCGCGGTCGATTTGAACCCCTTCTTTTGCTTCCACGGCTTGATGCAGTCCATCGCTCCAGCGGCGCCCCGGCATCTTGCGCCCAGTGAAAGTATCAACAATCATTACCTTATTTTCCTCAACGACATATTCTACATCTTTTTCGTAGAGGCAGTAAGCTTTGAGAAGTTGGGTGATGTTGTGAATGCGCTCGGATTGGGAGTCGCAATGCTGCTGGCGCTGCGCTTTTTTCGCCGTTTTATCTTGAGTATTGAGAGCTGGATCGTTCTCGATATCGGCAAATTCGGTCAAAAGATCTGGGAGAACGAAGGCATTGGGGTCATCGGGATTGAGGTAATTGCGTCCCATTTCCGTGAGGTCGGCCTCGTGTTGGCGTTCCTCGATGGTAAAATAGAGTTCCTCTTTGAGTTCCACGAGAGCCGCCTTGCCCTCGGTATCCTTGTAAAATTCGAGCTCGGCTTTATCCATCACCTTGCGCATTTCGGGATCCTCCATGTGGCGGAGGAGGGCTTTGCTGCGGGGTTGGCCAAGTTTGAGTTTGAAAAGTGTGCGACCCGCCTCGGCGGTTTTTCCAGCCTCAAAGAGTTCGCGCGCCTCTGTCGCCAGTCGGGTGCAGAGCATGTTTTGTTTGCGCACGAGTTGATCGACCAGCGGCTTGAAGCGGTCGTATTGATGTGTGGAGACGGTTGCCGGCCCGCTGATGATGAGTGGTGTGCGGGCCTCGTCGATGAGGATCGAGTCCACTTCGTCCACGATGGCGAAGTAGTGTCCACGCTGCACCTGCTGTTCGCGACTGCTGGCCATTCCGTTGTCGCGCAGGTAATCAAATCCAAACTCGCTATTCGTGCCGTAGGTGATGTCGCACTCGTATTGGGCGCGGCGCTCGCTCGGGTGCTGGTCGTTTTGAATGATACCGACTGTAAGGCCGAGAAACTTGTAAAGATGTCCCATCCACTCCGCATCGCGACGGGCGAGATAATCATTGACCGTGACCACATGGACGCCGCGGCCCGAGAGCGCGTTGAGGTAGACGGCCAGCGTGCCAACGAGCGTTTTTCCTTCACCCGTGGCCATCTCGGCAATGCGGCCATTATGCAAAACCATGCCGCCGATAAGCTGCACGTCGAAGTGGACCATGTTCCAGACGAGAGGATGTTCGCAAACAATCAGCTCACGTCCACACAGACGACGTGCACCGTTTTTTACCACGGCAAAAGCCTCGGGCAGGACGGCGTTAAGTTCTTCTGAAAGTTTTTCCGCATCTTCAATCTTCGCCAAGCGATCCCTCCACTCCAGCGTCTTCGCCCGCAGAGCCTCATCAGGCAACGATTGGAGGCCAGCCTCGATTTCGTTGATGCGTTTTACGATCGGCATCATGCGGCGAAGTTCGCGCTGATTTTTTGAGCCGATAATTTTCTTAATGATCCAATTAAACATGATGAGAAAGCGGGCATGACATCAAAGGCGGAAACTGGAAAAAGTAAAACTGGAAATCACTCCGCAGGCTGGGGTGATTACCTCAACGTAAAATCCCAAAACGGATTTTTAGACAGGATGACAGGAGTTGCAGGATTATCAGGAAGGGGAAGAGGCTATCGGCGCCCATCCCAAAGAACGCTTCTTGTTGTAAAATATTTACCCTCTGGGCTCTCTGCGTCCTCTGTGGTTAAATCCGCTGGAATAAGCTTAAATCCTCAGCGCGACTGGGGTTCTGTTTTAAAAACAATGCAGTCGTGAAGAATGCGATTCGGCGCATAGTGGCTGGTGCTGCGTCGGATGATGTTGAAGTCTCCACATACCGCGCGGCCTGATTTTTCGATTTCGGCAGAAAGCTGCTCAAAAGATTCGAGCATTTCGACGATGGCCGAATTTTGAGACAACACGAGCGGCTGGGAACCTGGCGATATGAGGACGGAAACCGCTTCGATGGATTCGGCAACTGTTCCGGCCGGAAAAATCAATCGCGTTTCAACAGCCTTCACGGCGGCATGGCGGGCTTCCAGTTTGATCATACGCGCCATGGATTCGGGAGCGACCGAGTCAATCGCGTGCGTGATGGCATCCAGAAGCGCGTTGCGAATTTCGGAAAGTTCTGTGAGTTCCTGCGGGCGCTGCAAATCCACGTTCGAGTTGATCGCTTTTGCGAGCAGCGAGATTTCCTTGAGGTAAGCGTGACGTTGAGAATCCGGCACGTAATACATCACGACCAGATGCACTGGCATCAAATCCGAAGCCGCGAAGTCGATGCCCGCGGGACACCATCCCACAGCACAAAGGAGTTCGCCGGACAGTTTCGTTGTCGCGTGCGGACAGGCCCAGCCTTTACCGATGGCGGTGGAGTGGGCCGCTTCACGCTGCAAGGCTTTTTCGGTGATGCCTTCGTCGCCGGCCACCTCGGGCACGGCCTCGAGAAGTGCTCCAAGAAAACGGAGGGCGTCGGTTTTGTTGTTATCGGGAAGCTCGACGAGGCGGCCTTCCTGTAAGGCGGTGAGAAGTGCTTTCATGTAACTCAATCTATGCCGTATTTTTTGGCGAACCATGCGTTCACGAGATGCGTGAGCGTGGCGTAGCACACTATCGTTGCGGCGATAAAAAACCAGTAGGAGAGCGGCAAAGGCACAAATCCCATGAACTCTGCAAATTTGGGGATGTAGGGCAGCGCCGATCCTATGGCAATGACGGCCAGCGTTGTGACCAGCAGCGCCGGGCTTGCGCAGCTCTGGAAAAACGGAATTTTTCGCGTCCGAATGATATGCACAATGAGTGTCTGGGTGATGAGGGACTCGATGAACCATCCGCTGTGGAAAAGCGCGGCGGCGTAGGTGGCATCGGGAGCAACACCCGGCCCGCCTGGAAATCGCTCTGCCAACGCGGCGGGCGCGGCCAAAGCGAGATCGTGGCATTTGAAATAAAACAACATCAGCGCAAATGTCGTGTAGTCGAAAATCGAACTGATTGGGCCGACACACATCATGAACCGCCGCACGTTTGCGAGGTTCCATTTTCTCGGCTTCTGAAGATATTCCCTATCCACATGGTCGGAGGTAATGCCTGTTTGCGACAGGTCGTAGAGGAGGTTGTTGACGAGAACCTGAATCGGCGCCATGGGCAGGAATTTGAGAAAATAACTGCTGCCGGCCATGCTGAACATGTTTCCAAAGTTCGAACTGGCTCCCATGCGA
>JBEIMO010000081.1:0-8784 GCA_040378625.1 Verrucomicrobiia bacterium
AGGAGCAAGCGAATAATCCCTTGGCAGGCGTAAGGCCTAAACAGCGGGAACCATAAGATGTCAATATGTGGGACTGACCCCGCCAACTTACACTTTTGGCACGGCGCAAAGTTCACATCATCACTACCAGGAGCACCAGAAGGAGAGTATTTTGTGATCCAGTTCAAAACGAACTTCTCAAAAAAGCCTGATGCAGTTGAGACTATTACACCAATGATGGCGGATGATTCTTGGCGGGTATCGGGCTATTTCATCAAATGAAGCAGCCGAACCATGCGATCCACCGAATGGTTACCCGCAGCACGAGTCGCGCCACGAGCAGCCATCGGTGACCGGGGTCGTTGGGCAAGAATTCAAGGGGTCAGGCATAAATTATTGACATAGATTCAATCATTGCATAGCCCTGCCAGGCGTCACCGAACTGGGTGAAAAGTAAAATTCAACAATCTCAAATCAGAGTCGCTGGATTTTCCAGTCACCCTTTTTTGTTTCTTGTCAGCATCAAGCTTCCTTATCCCAGCGCTCCAAGGATTCTTCGTGGAGATGTCGTTGGGTGAAATATTTTGAAAAAATGCCGTATCTTGGACTGAAGAGGTAGGCGAGGAGGAAAATGGTTCCGAGAATTAGCACGATTGCGGGACCTGAGGGGATGTTCGCCCAAAAGGAAAACAGAAGACCAACAACCGCGCCGAAGACTCCCAAAGCGCCGCCTCCCCAGAGCATGACATCAAATGAATCGCTGAGCAGGTAAATGGTGGCTGCAGGGAGGATTAGCAAACCGAGTGAGAGCAGCACACCGACCGCTTGCAATGAAGAAACCATGGCCAGAACGATCAGCACAATCAGCATTCCAAGCAGCGGTCCAACGGCAATGCCCTGAGTTTTTGCAACCGAGGATTCGAAAATGGTCAGGACCAACGGACGCTGGAAGGCAACCAGCAAAAGCAATGCGCCACAAGTGATGAGATAGCTCGTCCACAGGTCGGCATCCCCCACCCCGAGGATGTTGCCAAAAAGGAAATGATCCAGACTCACCTTGACGCCGGCATATTTAATAATGGCAATGCCGATCGCGAAGGCGATGATGTAGAGTGCCGCCACGGCCGTTTCCTCCTTCACCCGGGAACTCCGTGAAATCAGGTGTCCCCCGAGCGCCACAAAAACAGCGGCCAATAACCCGCCGAGCAGGAGACCCGCTGGAGATAAGCCCACAACAATCGCCGCGAGCGCCAAGCCTGGAAGCAACGAATGCGAAAGCGCATCCGCCATGAGAGCCAAGCGCCGAATGACTACAAAAGCGCCGAGAAAGCCGTTGGTGAATCCGATGAGCACGCAGACCAGCAAGGCGCGGCGCATGAATTCGTAGTGAAAGGGTTCAAATAGCCAGTTCATGCGTGATCGTGGGCAGGACCGCTGAAAACATGCACGGCGTAGGCGCGGTCGATATTTTTTTGAGTGAAAGTCTCGGCTGTGGGACCGCAGGCCACCAACTCGCCATTGAGCAGCAACACATGGTCAAAAAGCGATTCCACACTTTTGAGATCATGGTGTGAAGCGAGGAGCAATTTTCCAGCATCGCGCAAATGGTGCATCGCATGGGAAAACGCCTCAGCTGCATTGCGGTCCAGACCAGTGAATGGTTCATCCAGCAAGTAAATATCGGCCTGCTGGGCCCAAGCGCGTGCGAGGAATGCCCGTTGTTGCTGACCACCCGAGAGAGCGGAAATCTGACGATCTGCCAGATCCTCAAGGTCGCAGATATTCAGAGCCTCGCGCACGAACAATTCATCCAGGTCGCTAAACTTTTTCCATAATCCCAACGCCGGATAGCGCCCCATTTCAACGAGTCCGCGAACAGTGATCGGAAAATCCCAATCCACCGCCTCGCGTTGCGGAACATAGGCGATCGCTCGGCCAGAGGATGAGGAATTCAACGAGTGACCCTGCAATTCAATGCGACCTGTTTCGACAGGAAGCAACCCTGCCACTGCTTTGAGAAGAGTTGTTTTACCAGCCCCATTTGGGCCAATAACCGCAACGCACGATCCGCAATGAAATGTGGCGGAAAGATGGTGAACAGCCGGAATCCGGTTGTAGCTCACCGTTAGATCTTCAAGGACGAGTTGATGACTCATGGCGCAGGAATACTTAAAGCATCCTCCACGGAGCCACTGCCCCAAAGGGTGGTATCGAGAAGGTTCCTTCCATTCGACTCCACAACGACTCTTACTGCGAGCGGTAGACCTCGATTCATGGCAACACCAGTGACAACGAGATCGTCCGGTTTTTTTTCGTTCATGGAAAAGGAATGTTTGAGTCCACTCGCGTCGTAAGACGTCAGAATCGGCTTGCCCCCGCCAGCGCTTAAAGAAAGTTTGGCCGGCGCGGAAGATGTCAGCGTCACATCAAATTGCGCCACCTTTTCCTCGCGGGCTACAGGCGTCACGGAAGCAGGCGTTGGAGTTTTTCTTGTGATGCTCCAAACGGGAATGCCCAGCACAAGCAACACCCCGGCCAAAACAAGCAATCGCAGCAGCGGATATCCTCGCATCGATTATTTAAGAGCCTCAACAATCGCCGTGACGTTGGCGCGGACCATCCCATCGTAGGTTGATGCCACCCCATGGCCCAATCCATCGGCATAGAGTGTTCCGCCGATCTTGGCTCCGGTTTCCTTGGTGATTTGTTGGAGCACCTTGGGGTTCTCGATATTTTCGGCAAAAATGGCTTTCACTTGGTTGTCTTTGATTTGTTGGATGAGGTTTCGCACTTTTTGCGAAGATGGCTGATCGGATGTGGAAATCCCCTGCACTGGCAGAACCTCAAACCCATGATCTTTTGCAAAATAACCGAGGGCATCGTGGGATGTCACGAGGATCCGTTTATTTTTCGGCAATCGCGCCAATTGCAAACGCACCCACTTGGAAAGAACCGCGAGTTTGGCATCGTAAGCTTTGTAATTAGCTTCATAAATGCTGCGTCCCTCGGGATCAGCGGCTATGAATGCGTCACGAATACGACGGGTGACCAGTTCGACATTTGAAATACTGTGCCACCAATGGGGATCGGTTACCTTGTCCCCATGCGAGTGGTGATGATGGCCATCCTGACACTCATCCTTCGCCTCGCTGAGGATCGGTTTTACGACATCCCCGGCCACAACGAATTCAACCTTCCCAACGCTCGAGCGCAATTTGTCCAGATAGGTTTCAAAGCCTAGGCCGCTGGCCAAAACGATGCGCGCCGTGGATATTTTTTTAGTATCGCCCGGCGAGGGATCGAAAAGATGGGGATCAGTGCCGGGCTTGACGATTTCCAGAACCTCCACACGGTCGCCTCCCACATTTCGCGCAATGTCAGCCAACACACTGCTCAATGTCGCCACCTTTATTGGTTGGGCATGAAGAGCGGACATCGTCAAAATTGAAAAAACGGCGCAAACTAGGAATTTCATAAGGACGCACAGCAGTATGCAGCCAATTAATGCAAGTCAATTGCATTTTTTAGTATGATTGCATTGCATGGATTGAAAATCGCAGCCATGATACGCAGCTCAAAATATAACCTATGGCTGAATATGATTTGATTGTAGTGGGCGGCGGACCGGCAGGCTATGTGGCTGCGATTCGCGCAGGACAATTGGGAAAAAAAGTAGCATGCGTGGAAATGGATCGCGCCGGCGGAACCTGCTTGAACTGGGGATGCATCCCTACCAAGTCCCTCCTGAAAAATGCAGAGGTTTATCAAACCATCAAAAACCACGCTGGAGACTTCGGTCTGAAGGTGGATGGCCTGGCATATGAGTGGGACAAAGTCATCGGACGCAGCCGCAAGGTCGCCGATCGTCTTGCCGGCGGCATTGAAATGCTATTTAAGAAAAACAAGGTCGACTACTTTCGAGGTGAAGCCACGATCCCAAAAGCTGGGGTTGTCGAAGTCACCGACAAGGACGGCAAAAAGTCCGAACACAAAACCGCAAAAATCCTGATCGCCACCGGCGTGATCAGCCGCGAGATGCCTGGATTCCCCTTCAATGGCAAAAGCGTCATCGGTAGCCGTCAGGCGATGGTTTTGGATCCCCAACCCAAAGACATCATCATCATCGGTGCAGGTGCTATCGGCATTGAGTTTGCTTACTTTTTCAACGCCTTTGGAACGAAGGTCACCGTCGTTGAAATGCAGCCGAATATCCTCCCCGTTGAGGACACCGAAGTTAGCCAGACTCTCGAAAAATCCCTCGCCAAGCAGGGCATCAAAGTTCTTACCAATACCAAGGTCGACAAAGCGGAAACCACGAACAAAGGCGTTCGCCTGACCGTTACCGGCAAGGAAACCGAAACTCTGGAAGCCGCGATTGCTCTCGTTGCCATCGGTGTTTCACCGCTCATGCCAAAAGGCGTGGCGCTCGAAACCGACGCGAAGGGTTATCTCAAAACCGACGCCAACTACGAGACCAACGTCAAAGGCATCTACGGCGCGGGCGACATCATTGGACCACCTTGGCTCGCCCACGTGGCCAGCTATGAAGCCGTTCAGGCGGTCGAAGGCATGTTTGCGGGCAAGAAACCCAAGAAGGTAACCGTCTTCCCAGGTTGCACGTATTGCCAACCTCAAGTCGCCAGCGTCGGACTTACCGAACGTGCGGCAAAGGAAAAAGGCCTGAAATTCAAAGTCGGCAAATTCCCGTTCATGGCCAGCGGCAAAGCCCTAGCCGTCGGAGAAAGCGAAGGATTCGTCAAACTTCTCGTTGGTGAAAAACATGGAGAAATCCTCGGCGCGCACATCATTGGTGCTGACGCCACGGAAATGATTGCTGAACTCGGTCTCGCCATCACCATGGAAGCGACCTACGAGGAAATCGCGTCAACAATCCACGCCCATCCGACACTCAGCGAAGCGGTTCACGAGGCAGCCCACGCTTCCCAAGGCCACGCCATTCACTTCTAAAAACTAAACTCCCTGACTGCAGGCCATCACCCTGCAGTCAGGGTTTGTTTTATCGTGAACAAACAAGTTTCTCTCTCCACCAGAACTGCTCACGCAGGTTCATTGCTGTCCAATGAGCAGATTTTAGAATCCCTCCGTGAGTCCCTCTCGGGAAAATTTCGCGACAAACGCCTGTTGATCCTTATTCCGGACCACACGCGTTCTCTTCCCCTGCCATTTCTCTTTAAGGCACTGGTCACCATTTTGGCCCGTGAGAACCAAGCGGCGAAACTGGATTTCATGGTTGCCTTGGGAACGCATCCCGCGTTGGACGACGAAAGCATGCTGCGACTTGTCGGAATTTCCTCTCAGGAGAGATCCGTTCAATTCTCCGACATCGGACTCCTCAATCATGCTTGGGACGACCCCAATGCCCTCACGACTCTCGGCGTCCTGGACTCTGAGCGCATCAAAGCTATCGCGGGCGATCGCTGGCATCCCTCCCTGCCTAATGAAGTTGAAGTCAAAGTCAACAAAGCCGTAAGGGACTACGATCACGTGCTCGTTCTCGGCCCCACATTTCCTCACGAGGTTGTGGGTTTTTCCGGTGGGGCAAAGTATTTCTTCCCCGGAATTTCAGGCCCAGAGATGATCAATGCGACCCACTGGCTGGGAGCACTCGCCGGCGTTGTTGGAACGATTGGCATCAAAGACACTCCCGTTCGGGCGATGATCCATGCCGCTGCCGAATATCTCCCGACGCCGGTCACCTTGATCGCGCTGGTCGTCGAACACGGCGGCCTTGGCGGGCTTTTCATTGGCGACCTTTTTGAAGCCTGGAGTGCTGCAGCTGATCTTTCCAGCGAGCGCCACATTCACTGGTGCGATCGCCCATTTCAACGCGTTCTTTCCTGTGCGCCGCCGATGTATGACGAACTTTGGACCGCCGCCAAAGCGATGTATAAACTCGAACCCGCTGTGGCGGTCGGTGGCGAGGTCATCATCTACGCCCCGCACCTCGAAAGCGTGAGCGTAGTGCATGACAAATTCATCCGAGCCGTCGGCTACCACATTCTTCCTTACTTTTTGGAAAACTGGGAAAAGTTCCAAGACATCCCGCTCAGCATTCTGGCGCATAGCACGCACGTTCGCGGATCAGGCGTAATGGACAACGGCGTTGAAAAACCGAATGTGCGAGTGACACTCGCCAGCAAAGTTCCTCCGGATGTTTGCGCGGCACTCAATCTTGGTTATCTCGACCCCGACACAATCCGAATCGAGGATTGGAAAAATCGGGAGAACGAAGGCATCCTCTTCGTTCCTAAAGCGGGAGAAACCCTCTATCGCCTGCGTCCATGATCCAACCAACAGGGTTCATCGTGATGGGAGTTTCGGGTTGTGGAAAAAGCACCATCGCATCCCTCCTCGCCCAGCGATTGGGTTGGAATTTTTTTGATGCCGATGATTTTCACCCTGCGGAAAATGTCGCAAAAATGAAGGCGGGCACTCCGCTGAATGACCATGACCGCGCCCCGTGGTTGGAGCGACTTCATGACCTCCTGGCATCCGAGCAAAATGCGGGACGCTATCCGATCCTCGCCTGTTCGGCCTTGAAAGATCGCTACCGGGCTGTTCTTCGTCAAAATCTGCCCAACCTCATTGTCATTTATCTGAGAGGCACCGAAGAACTCATCCGCTCCCGCATGGAATCACGGGAAGGTCACTTCATGCCCCCGGCCTTGCTCAAATCCCAATTTGAAGCCCTCGAAGAGCCTGAGGCCAGTCCATCCGTTTGGGTGGCTGACTTAACAAATTCCCCCGAGGAAATTGTGGAATCTCTCCTGAGAAGAATTGAGAGCTAAAAATGGGCAGTGAGGGGATCGAACCCCCGACCAATAGTGTGTAAAACTACCGCTCTACCGCTGAGCTAACTGCCCGAAGAGGTGCTCAACGTATGGTTTGCCGGCGTCAATGGCAAGCAATGGTTTTCCAACGAAGCGTGCCTTGAAAACTAAATCCCCTTTGTTAGCTTGCGGCGTGAGGTTTTGGAATTCCATCCGGGTTAGAATAAACGCTATGAGCCGTGCATTTTTAGGCAGGTTTCAGGAAAGCGACAAATCTGGCGTCATTTTTCATGTCTGAATCGCTCCCGATCTACGATCTCGACGAGGAAATCGTCTCGGCTCTTCAACAGGGCAACCGGCTCATCCTCCAAGCTCCAACAGGCTCAGGCAAATCAACCCAGGTTCCCCAAATCCTGCTGGATGGTGGAATTCTCGGAAACGGGCGTTGCATTATTTTGCAACCACGCCGACTCGCTGCGCGAATGCTTGCCGCGCGAGTGGCTCAGGAACGCAATGCCAAGCTCGGCGGCGAAGTTGGTTATCAGATCCGATTGGACAATGTCTCGTCGCGCGATACCCGCATTCTTTTTGTCACGGAAGGCATCCTCCTCCGCCAAATGCTCGCCGATCCGCAGTTGCGCGGTGTTTCGACCCTCGTCTTTGATGAATTCCACGAACGTCACCTCCATGGAGACATCACGCTGGCGCGCGCACTGGATCTTCAGGATTCCACGAGACCGGATCTAAAAATTGTCGTCATGTCCGCAACATTAGACGGTGCGGAACTCCAGAATTATCTACACCCCGCACAACTTCTCCGGTCCGAAGGCAGGATGTTTCCGGTCACCATCGAACATCTACCCTATGAACCAAAAGACGAACCCATCTGGGAACTCGCGTCAGATGCCGTTGCACAAAATTTGGAAAGCACACCTGGTGACGTTTTGGTTTTCATGCCGGGTTCGTATGAAATCCAACGAACCATGCGAGAACTCCAAGGCCGAATTGGTAGCCGCTGCACGATCCTGCCGCTACACGGAGAGCTTCCCGCCGCTGAGCAGGACAAAGCCGTCAACCGCACCCATGGTCGCAAAATCATTGTTTCCACCAATGTCGCAGAAACATCCCTCACGATTGATGGAGTGACCCTGGTTATTGATTCAGGGCAGGCACGCATTGCCCGATATGACGCCAACCGAGGAATCAACACTCTCCTGATTGAGAAAATCAGTGCATCCTCTGCGGATCAGAGGGCCGGCCGTGCCGGACGGACGGCTCCCGGAATGTGTGTCAGGCTTTGGACGGAAAGAGATCATGCCAGACGACCCCTTCGGGAACTTTCGGAAATCAAACGCCTCGATTTGGCCGAAACCCTACTCACCCTTAAGGCCGCCGGGGTTGATAATACGGAGACATTTCGCTGGATTGAACGTCCGGAACCTCTGGCCATGAACCGCGCTGAAACCCTGCTCCGCGATCTGGGCGCACTTTCCCCCGATGGTCGCATCACGGAGATCGGTCGCCGGATGTTGAATTTTCCTGTCCATCCCCGCTATGCCCGCATGTTTATTGCCGCCCAGGAACTCGGCTGCGTGCGATCGGCCGCCCTGATATCTGCGATTACGCAAAGCCGTTCGATGCTTCTCCGCGCCGATAAGAAAACCGAGGAGGAACGAATGGAAATCTTCGGCACAGGGACATCCGATTTCCTCGTTTTAATGCGTGTCTACGAATGGGCCAAGCGCCACGACTTTCGAATGAATGAATGCCGAAGCCTCGGCATCCACGCTGATTCAGCCCGCCAAGTCGGCAAACTTTTTGAGCAATTCCTGGATATCGCCCACTCCGAAGCCCTCCTGATCGAAGATACGCCGCCATCCGATGAGGCGATTGCACGTTGCATTCTCGCGGGTTTTGCCGATCAAGTCGCCTGCCGTCGTAGCGCAGGAACACTGGTCTGCGATATTGTTCACGGACGACGCGGACTGCTTGCCCGAAACAGCGTTGCCACGGA
>JBEIMO010000082.1:0-8682 GCA_040378625.1 Verrucomicrobiia bacterium
AGGGCATGCCGGTATGAATCCATTTGTTCCAAGCACGGTTGATTTCCTTACATTCGGCGGCGAGGACACCTGACTCCACGCGGATTCCGGATTTTTTCAACAACGCATCCGCCCGCCCGGCATGTTTCGGATTGGGGTCACAGGCACCATAGACAACGCGGGCGATTTTTGACTTCCGGATCGCCTCCGTGCACGGCGGGGTGCGCCCATGGGTGGAGCAGGGTTCCAGCGTGATATAGATCGTCGCGCCGTGAGCGAGGGTGGGGGACTTGAGAGCAGACAGAGCCTCGATTTCAGCATGGGGGCTGCCGGCTTGGCGGTGCCATCCTTTGGCCAAGAGTCGTCCGTTTTTTACAATGACCGCGCCGACAGCGGGGTTCGGCTTGGTTTTGCCAACCCCCTTACGAGCTTCCTCTAATGCGAGGCGCATCCATTTTTCATCGGTGCTGTCCATGTCTGTTGGGGCGATTATGAGCTGAGTCCGCCTGTGGTGCGAGGCTATCGTGCGGGATTTCTTGATAAAAAAGAAGCGCGGCCACCCTTTCGGATGACCGCGCCTGGTTTTAGTTTTTAGTTATTTGCAGGATTTGCAATCGTCACATTTGCCTTTGCAGCAGGTTTGGCAGTCCTTGCAGCAGGTCGAGCACTTCGATCCTGCGGCTTGAACGGAACCCAGCGCAGCGGCCAATGCGAATGCAACAGCTATGATAATGGATTTCATAATATTTCTTTCTTTTGGAAATTTCGAAATGGTTAACGTCCGCGAAATATTCGCAGACCCGGCGCTTGATTTAGGCGATGCCTCGCGGCGGTGGAGTCGGAGGCGCGTTGACCAGAAGCGGTGCGGATTCGTTTTTAACAATCCAAGTCAGAGAATCATTCGGAAAATCATTGGGATTTGCAGTCACTCTTGCAGTATTCAGCGAAATCGATTGGGTCGCTGCCGGACAGGTCGAGCACCCGCAGGAAGCCGTTTTGACTGGCTTGTGGGAGGATGACTCCTTCTCGCAGCAGCAAGAGTGCGCCTGAGTTGGTAACAATAAAATTCCGGCGCGCAAAGGAGCGGCAAACAAAAGCGCGAACGACAGAATCATTGCGATGCCCAACGCGGGAAGCATGTGCAACTTTGAGGCAACGTTCTGTCGGGCCGTTCGCATGACTAATAAGGTAAAAAGCCCATGACGAAATGCAAATGGGAAAATAATAGGCCCAGCTCACGCTTTGAGAATTATCGGCAATTTCGTTGCATGGGACAGGAATCCTGCGTATTAGGTAATCTATGACAACTCCACTTCTTGCTTTATCGATGCCCGGATGGCCTGAAATCGTTTTTATTCTTTTCGTTGTCGTTCTGCTTTTCGGAGCCAAAAAACTTCCTGAACTGGCTCGTGGATTGGGTCAAAGCCTCGGCGAGTTCAAAAAAGCCCGCGATGAGTTTGAGCGTGAAATCACCAAGACCGCATCGCAGGTGGAAATCAAGGAGCAGACCGAAAAGCAGCCGCACAAGCCGGCTTGATAGTCCTTTGAAAATCTCTCCCCGGTTGCTTTCGACGGCGATACTTCTCGCCGTCGTTTCGTTTTGTGGGGCGCGTGAAATTGTCTTTGCCTCCTACAATATCGAAAATTACCTCACGATGCCTCGATCTTCAGGGGATGGGGTGAAAATCGATAAACCCAAGCCCGAAGCGGAAATCCAGGCGGGGCTGTCTATTTTGGGTAAAATCAAACCCGACATCCTTGGCATCGTCGAAATGGGAGATGAGGCGATGCTGCGCGATTTTCAATCCCGTCTTCGCCAGCACGGTTTGAATTATGATTTTACAGAATGGGTGCAGGGTGACGACGCCACGAGGCATCTTGCGCTTCTTAGCAAATTCCCCATTTTCCAGCGCCACTCTCGTGGCGACATTCCTCTGGATCTCGATGGTCGCCGGTTCCGTATGGCCCGGGGGATTTTAGATGTCACCTTAGATGTGTCACCGACCTACAAGTTGAGGGTCGTCGGACTTCATCTGAAATCCCGCCGTCCTGTTCCTGAGTATGATGAAAAGAAATTCCGCGCCCGCGAAGCGATGGCTGTGCGAGCTCATTTAGACGGGGTCTTGAAGAATAACCCGAATGAAAACCTGATTGTTTTCGGGGATCTAAATGACACAAAAAACGAGTTCCCGGTTATTGAAATTCTGGGCCCTGCAAAGTCTCCGCTCGGCTTGAGGGATATTCCGCTCCAAGATGCGCAGGGTATTACGTGGACGCATTATTGGAAAACGGCCGACATTTACTCGCGCGTCGATTATTTGCTCTCCAGTCGCGGGCTTTGGCCAGAGGTTCTCCCACGCAAAAGCGGGATCGATAGTTCTCCGAAGTGGCGCCAAGCCAGCGATCACCGCGCCATCTACACCACGCTTTCCATACCCGAATGAAACGTCTTCTTCTTATTCCGCTTCTCGCACTATCGCTTCATGCCTCGCCGGATGATGATTGGAAAGCGATCGTTGCGATGGACGCCGGGCCCTCGGTAAAGCCTGCCAATATTGACCAAGCGCGGAGCATCGCCAAAGCGCATATCGCCAAAAGCCGCCAACTTCTCGAAGCGTTTTTGAAGGCAAATCCTGACGACTCTCGTGCCTTTGACGCCAAGATGCGCCTCGCTTCCCACCTCGCAGCTATTGGAAAGATGGATAAAAAGCAGAGCCAGGTCGATGAAGCGATGATCATGCTTCAGAACCTCGAAAAAGACAAATCCGCCCCCCTCGAGAAGCGCGCAGATGCGGGATTCCGCCGCGTTTCCCTTTACATGCAGAGTCTCACGGGACGCGAAAGCGAGAGCCGTCGCGAAATTGTATCTGCAGCGAAAAATTTCCAGCATCGCTTTCCGAATGACCGTCGCGCCCCGCGACTTCTCGTTGAGGTTGCCACGATTTGCGACAGCGATCCTGTTCTCAAAAAACAACTCCTCGACGAGGCGCGTTCGATGTCCAAAGAGGAAGCCTTGAACCGCCGGATTGCCGATGATTTGAAGCGCCTGGCCTTGCTTGGAAAACCATTGCCTCTGCGTTTCTCGGCCATTCAGGGTGGCACGTTCGATATCGCCGCGCAGCAAGGGCGTCTTGTTTTTCTCATTTTCTGGTCCGGCGAGTCTGCGCCAAGTCTGCTTTGGATGGAGGAGTTCCGCTTGGCCATGGCCAAACTTCCGGCCGATCGGATCACCGTGGCAACGATCAGCCTCGATAAGGATGCCTCGATTCCGCGCGACCGAATCAAAGAACTCGGTATTAGCGATTGGCCGACGGCGTGCGACGGAAAGGGTTGGGATGACCCTATTGCCCGCCAATGCGGCATCAATGCGCTGCCCACGGTCTTTTTGTTCGACCAGAAGGGAGTTCTTCAAACCACCAATGCCCGCACGAGTTATGAATCCTGGATTCGTAAGCTGATCATCCAAAACACGCGCTAAACAATATTTTCCCCAATTGACATTCCTCCCAACCTGAATGATCAAGGCGGGCTAAAATCCATCCTACGTATGTCTTCTTCCCAATTTGGTTCTACGCTCGCCGATGTCTATGCCAATGCCTCCAGGCGCTATGATGGCATTCCTGCCTTTGCCCGTAAGGATAAATCCGGTGCGTTTGTGTCCATCAGCTTCCGGGAAACCTATGAAAAAGGCCTCGATCTCGCGACGGCGCTAATCGCTCTCGGAATCGAAGCCAGAGAGCATGTGGGGCTGATTGCAGATAATCGCCTTGAGTGGATTCTTTGTGATTATGGAATTCTCCTCGCGGGCGCTGCCGATGTGCCTCGCGGGACGGATGTCACCGATGCCGAGCTTATTTATATTCTGAATCATTCGGACGCCCGGGCTGTCATTGTTGAAAACAAGGCATTGCTGGATCGAGTCATCGCCCATCGCACCCAGTTGCCGCATATTCAAACGATCATCCTCATGGCGCCGGCGGATTCCGTTCCTGAGGGAGTCCACCGTCTCGAAGACCTCATGGCCGATGGCGCGCGTCGTCGCGCAGCGGGCGATGCCCGCGTTTATACCCGGATCAAAGCAATCACGCCAAACGACCTTTTTACGATCATCTATACTTCGGGAACCACTGGCACTCCGAAGGGTGTTCAACTCACCCACGGCAATATGTGCTCCCAGATTGCCAATCTACCGCTGGCTCTTCGCGTTGGTGATCGTGCGCTTTCGATCCTGCCGGTCTGGCACAGTTACGAGCGTGTTTTTGAAATGCTATGTGTCTCCCGTGGCGTTTCCACGCACTACACCAGTCTGCGTGCCCTTGCGGAGGATTTAAAAACCGTTCGCCCAACCGTAATGGCCTCCGCTCCGAGGTTGTGGGAAAATCTTTATCTTAAAATCCTCTCGAACGTAAAAGCTGCCCCTCCGCTACGTCAGAAACTTTTTCACCTCGCCTACAAGACGACTCGCAATGTCAAACGGGCAGAACGTTTTTTTAAAGGCCAGCAACTCGACATTCACGGTCGTGGGTTTTCCGAGTCTCTTCGACTCTCTCTCAAGCACGCCTTCGCCTGGCTGGCTTCGATTGTTCCCGCCCGACTCCTCGATGGGCTCGTTCTTAAAAAACTTCGCGCTATTGTCGGTGGCGAGTTTCGAGGAACCATTTCCGGCGGAGGTGCGCTGCAACCCCACGTGGACGAATTTTTCAACTTCATCGGCATTCCCGTGCTGGAGGGTTATGGAATGACCGAGACCTCACCGGTTCTCGCGGTCAGAACTTGGGAAAACCTTGTCATCGGAACCGTTGGGCCAATGTATCCTCACACGGAGGTTCGCATCGTGGATCTTCAAAACGGTGAGATTCTCTATCCGGATACGAACCGCCACGGAGGAGGCCGAGGACTTCGCGGTGAGATCCATGTCAAAGGCCCACAGGTCATGCGCGGTTATTATAAAGACCCCGAAGGATCCTCCCGTGTGCTCAAGGATGGGTGGATGAACACGGGCGATATCGGCATGGTGACATTCAACGATTGCCTCAAAATCCTTGGCCGCTCGAAGGACACCATTGTCTTGCTCAATGGCGAAAATATCGAACCCGTGCCGATCGAAGCCCGTTTGGTCGAATCCTCGTTCATCGACCAGTGCATGGTCGTCGGGCAGGATCAAAAAGCACTCGGAGCTTTAATCGTCCCTTCGCTTGAACATCTCCGCATGGCAGGCATTTCGGCCACCTCGATTCAAGACATCATGGAATCCAAGGCTGTCCATCAACTGATCGACGAAGACATCCGCAGTCTCATTAACCACGATGCCGGTTTTAAAAACTTCGAGCGCATCACTGCCTGGCGCCTTGTCCCCAAGGCCTTTGAGGTGGGGGATGAAATGACCAACACGTTCAAACTCAAACGCCATGTCATTACCGAACGCTACGGTTCGCTCATCACCGAAATGTTCCCAGCAAATTGAGTTTTCAGATCAGGGGTTCACACAAAGGCACGGAAAATCGTATTCGGAGGGGCATCGTTTGCCTTGCTCACGCCCTATTCGCTGCGCCCTTCGGGCCATTGGCGATGTGCTTTCTTCGCGCTTTCCAGTGCCTTGCTTCGCATACCCTGTATTTTCAATAAGATGCCGAGCAAAATCTGTAAAAAATCTTTGATTTTGCAAGAACCGGGTTGCCAATGCGGCCTGTGTCCACTAGCTTGCACGCCCTCGAAATGAAAAGCTGACTCGCACCCGTTTCTGCAGGTCATTTCATCACCATTTTATCTATGCCGAAAACGCTAGTCATCGCTGAAAAACCGTCTGTCGCAAACGATCTCGCCAAGGCCCTCGGCAAGTTGCCCAAAAAGGATGACTATTTTGAAAACGATGAACTCGTTATCACTTCGGCAATTGGCCATCTCGTTGAGCTCTGCCTGCCGAATGAGATGGATAAAAAACGGGGCAAATGGAGTTTCGCCAATCTTCCGATTATTCCGGAGGAATTTGATCTCAAACCGATTGAAAAGACGGTTACCCGCCTGAATCTTCTCAAGCGTCTCCTCAAGCGCGCTGACATCGGGGAAGTCGTCAATGCGTGCGACGCCGGCCGTGAGGGGGAGCTGATTTTTCACTACATCATCAAACTTTCTGGCTGCAAAAAGCCAACGAGCCGCCTGTGGTTGCAGAGCATGACGCCTGAGGCGATCCAACAGGGATTTGCACATTTGAGGGCCGGACGGGAAATGGTTCCGCTTTCCGACGCGGCGGTTTGCCGGAGTGAAAGCGATTGGCTTGTAGGCATCAATGGCACTCGCGCGATGACCGCCTTCAACTCTAAGGGTGGGGGATTTCAACTCACACCTGTCGGTCGAGTTCAGACGCCGACGCTCGCAATCCTCGCCGAGCGGGAAGAAAAAATTCGCGCGTTCAAGCCACGGCCCTATTTCGAGGTGTATGGCGATTTTGGCGTTGCGGCAGGTTCCTATCGCGGACGTTGGTTTGACGAGAAATTTAAAAAAGGCAGCGATGAGGATGCCAAGGCGGAGCGACTCTGGGACCGCGCCTCAGCCGATGCGATTGTTTCAAAATGTCAGGGCCAACCAGGCATTATTACCGAAGAGAAAAAGCCAACCACCCAGATTGCCCCGCAGCTTTACGATCTCACCACCCTTCAGCGTGAAGCGAATAGCCGATTCGGTCTCAGTGCGAAACGAACGCTCCAAATCGCCCAGTCGCTTTACGAGAAATATAAAGTTCTAACCTATCCGCGAACCGATTCCCGGTATTTGCCGGATGATAATTTGCCGAACGTCAAAAATGTGATGGGTAAACTGGAAATTGATGACCTTGCTGCTCATGGTCGCAAGGCCCTCTCTTCCGGTTGGGTTGGTCTCAATCGTCGTGTTTTCAACAACGCGAAAGTCACCGACCACCATGCCATCATTCCAACGGGTGTTTCGCCTGCCGCGCTGGATGATTTTGAGCTTAAAGTTTACGACATGGTAGCCCGCCGCTTTGTGGCCGTTTTTTACCCTGCGGCTCAATTTGAAGTAACGACCCGCATCACGCGAGTGGCGGACGAGGCGTTCAAGACGGATGGTAAAATTCTCATCCAACCCGGTTGGCTCGCTGTTTACGGAAAGCAGGCGGCCGGAGAAGAGGATCAGACGGTTGTTTCGGTTAAAGAAAACGAAAAAGCCCGCACCGAGGCGCTGGAAATCAAGGAAAACGAAACCAAGCCACCGGCGCGATTCAATGAATCCACGCTCCTCTCGGCGATGGAAAGTGCCGGCAAATTGGTGGATGATGAAGAACTTCGCGAGGCCATGAGCCAACGCGGGCTCGGCACCCCCGCCACCCGCGCCCAGACGATCGAAGGTCTGATATTGGATGGATACCTCATTCGCCAAGGACGTGAGTTGATTGTGACCTCCAAAGGTCTTGCTTTGATCACGCTCCTCAAGGGCATTGGCGTTCAGGCCCTGACATCACCTGAGATGACCGGTGAATGGGAATACAAGCTCAAGCAAATGGAACAAGGCGGACTCGACCGCACGAAGTTCATGGAGGAAATCCGAGCATTCACTGCCGAGATCGTTAACAAAGCTAAAACATTTGAAGGCGACACGGTGGAGGGAAATTTTCAAGACCTCGATGTGAAATGTCCGAAATGTGGCCACATGGGTTTCAAGGAATCCTTCAAAGCTTTTGAATGTGCAGAAAAGTGCGGCGCCATCGTTTGGAAAAACATGTCAGGCCGCACATTCGAGCGGGAGGAAGTTCAGTCGCTCCTTGGAAACGGCCGCGTCGGCCCATTGGAAGGCTTCCGCAGCAAACTCGGACGACCATTTTCGGCCATCGTGAAGCTCGATGAAGAGGCAAAACAGACATTCGACTTTGGCGATAGCGCGGATTCCGTAGCGAGTCTGAATTTTGCGGAACTTCCCACTATCGGTTCCTGTCCGTCCTGCAAATCGGGCACCATCCATGACTCCGGAACAGCTTGGATATGCAGCAATGTCGGCGCCTGCAAATTCCGCATGGGAAAAACGCTCTGCCAAAAAGAAATTCCCCGCGATCAGGTTCTCAAGCTCATCGAGTCAGGAAAAACCGATCTCATCCATCGATTCATCTCCAAGAAAGGCCGGCCCTTTTCCGCTTACCTCAAAGTCGATAAAGACAAGGTCGGATTCGAATTCGAGGAACGGGAGCGCAAACCCTCCGCCTCTAAAAAACCGCCGACCCTCGCCAAGCGCACCGTCCGCGCAAAAAAATCCTAATTACTCCCGAAAATCAGGGGAGGGCGATCTCAGGCAGAAATCGGATCGGAGGGACATCGTCCCGCATGGACCCTATTTAAACATTCAGGCGCTAACCCAATGAGATAAAAAAGTGCCGCATTGGGTTCAAACAGTTTCCTTTTTATCCCAAGCACTGATTTATTTGATCCCTTATTCAACTCTCATGAATCACCCCGCCCCGCAATCCTCTCAGCCTTCCGATCCCGCCAGTCGCTATAGTGTTGGCACACTCACCTACACAAAAATGGGCCTTGTGGCGCTTTTCGGATGGTTGCTCTGGGGCGATTTTTGTTACCAGATGATGGAAGCGGTCACGCCAGCGATTATCCCTCTCAAGCTCCGGCATCTGGATGCGCCGAACTGGGCGATTGCGCTGATCATTACAACACTTCCGGGCATGTTGAACATGACGGTTTGTCC
>JBEIMO010000083.1:0-8655 GCA_040378625.1 Verrucomicrobiia bacterium
CTGGGCGCGGTTCGGTGCGCAGCATTTTTTCAACGCGCCCGCTGCTTTCGGCGATCAAGTCCGCAATGATCGATGCCTCGGGGAGGTTTTTCCAATACTTCTTTGGCATCTCGGACTGCATAGCTCGAATCTTAAGGCGGGAGGGATTGAAGATGCTGCGGAAGTAGGTGCGCCAAAGGTCGTCCAGCGCATCGTTGCTCATCGCCGTATCGCGTGGAACGCCGGGAGTAAAATGCAGGTCGCTTCCGTTCCAATGCACGCATTCGTGGGGAGTAAGTATCGACCAGTCCATGCCGGTAAATCGTTTTTGAAAAAAGCCTGCGGCCAGGCGCACAATGCGATGCTCGGGCTCGAACCATGCCACGAATTGCTCGCGGCCCGTGATGTCATCTTTACCCACAAGGCGGAAGCGAACGAAGGCGTGCATTTTATGGATATCGCGGCCGATGGCTTTGCCCCACTGCTGCAAGAGGCGCGTGTCGCGGTCCGTGGGCAACACCAAAAGATGACGTTCGTTGCCATGGGTGAGTCGCCAGAGCACCCGATAAAGCACATCCCAGCGGCGCGGGTCGCTATGAGCGGCAACGCTTCGGGCCATGTCGAGAAATGCGGATGGCACTTTCGGCACCGGGCCGCACGGTGCTGATTCATTCGTTACAGCAAACAGAGAGGTATCCTGAGGGTTGTCGGACCAAATCACTTCATCGTGGGGAACTCGCTGCGCCAGAAGTTTCCGAGCGTGTTCGCGCCAAGCTTCGAATGTTGGTGCTATGACGATGGTGCGCATCGTTACAATTCCCCCGAGCGGACAGATTCGATGTCGCCTTGGATCGGTGGAGTCGGGTCAAAGTTCAGTTCCCCTTGAACGGGTGGCGGGAGAAAGCGCGCACGCAGCGCCTCATCATCCAAACCCAGTTTCGCGGGGTTGTGATCCGCTGCAATAATGAATGGCAGGACTTTTTTTAATGGCACGCGCAGGCGCACCAGATCGGCTATTCGCAGCCTCGTGTAGCGTCGGGCGGCAAAGATGCGCGTTACGTTGCGGACACCCAGTCCCGGCACGCGGAGCAGGATTTCGCGAGAGGCCTTGTTGATATCCACAGGAAAAATGGCGCGATTTCGCAGCGCCCACGCCAGTTTTGGATCGAGATGCAGGTCAAGGTTTGGCGCGGCATCGTTGGCAATTTCCTCCACGCCGAAGCCATAGAAGCGTAGCAACCAGTCTGCCTGATAAAGCCTGTGCTCGCGCACGAGCGGAGGGGGCTTGATAGGCAGCAATGACGATGGTTCGGGAATCGGACTGAATCCTGAATAATACACGCGTCGCAATTGGTAATCGCCGTAAAGCCGATCCGCGCGTTGGAGGATGACTGCGTCCGTCGAATCATCCGCGCCGACAAGCATCTGGGTGCTCTGTCCGGTCGCAAATGGCGGGGGCTTGGGTGCATCCGGCTTGCGTTTCTCGGATTGGCGTTCTTCGATTTTGGAACGGATGTGACCCATCGCATCCTGAGTGCGCGACAGGTTTTTTTCGGGAGCAAGTTTCGCGAGTCCTTGCTGGGTGGGCAGCTCGATATTGATGCTGATGCGGTCTGCGTAGCGCCCCGCCATTTCGATGAGGGCAGGCGATGCCTCGGGAATCGTTTTAAGGTGAATGTAGCCGCGAAAATGATGTTCCTCGCGGAGTTTGCGCGCCACATCGATGACCAATTCCATCGTGTAATCCGCACTTCGAATAATGCCGCTGCTCAGGAACAAGCCCTCGATGTAGTTGCGTTTGTAGAAATCAAGAGTGAGTTGCACCACTTCGTCCGGCGTAAACCGCGCGCGCTGCACATTGCTGGAGCGCCGGTTAATGCAGTAGTGGCAGTCGTAAAGGCAGCTATTGGTGAGCAACACTTTTAGAAGCGAAATGCAGCGTCCATCCGGCGCATAGGAATGGCAGATGCCCGATCCGCCCGTTGAACCCACGCCCTTGCTGGTGCGTGAATCCTTGCGTGCCGCACCGCTACTCGCGCAGGATGCGTCATACTTTGCGGCATCGGCCAGGATTTCCAATTTACGCTGCAATTCCATAAATCTGAATCTGCTCTATGATATTCTCCCGATTTCGATTGGGAATTGAGTGCCGTATAAGTCCATGTGCCAAAGGTCAGTGATCTCCGGGTTTCTCATGGTAATGACGCGGAAATGAAAAGTTCGGCATTGCAAGTCATCGAAAAAAAATCACTTAAATCGATACGTTTCTTCAAGGGGAGAGGTAACATAAACTTTGAGCGCTTGGATTTTAAACCCCTGCAATTAAAATTCATTTTCCTGCAAAGCTTTAAATGTATTCACTTGCGGAATCGGGTTGACCGCCCCATGGTTTACCCATCTATGAAAATCTTGCAGATCCTTTTACAGTTAATTGTTGCGCTTGGAATTCTCAATGTTTGGCTCCTTCGCTCGGGTAAGGCGACGGCATTTCGTGGTGGCGAAGCCAAGAATCTGCGCGAGGAGTTTTTAACTTATGGGCTTCCATTCTGGTTTATGTGCATTGTTGGTGCGCTGAAAGTGAGTTTTGCGCTTTCTCTTATCGCTGGTATTTGGACGCACCAACTCACCCAACCAGCCGCGATTGGTATGGGATTTCTCATGCTCGGGGCATTCCTCATGCATCTCAAAGTCAAAGATCCCATCAACAAGGCGCTGCCATCCCTTGCTGTCCTTGTGATGTGTGTTGCTATCGCGCTTCTATAGCCGATGCGTTTGAATCAGAACGCTTCCAGACTCAAATAGATATTTAGTGCCAGATAAATCAACGCCGGTATCGTCTGCAGCAACGAGTCTTTGATTTTTATCCGAACGCCCACTGCGACTGACATCATCAAAGCCAGTCCGATGGCTGCGGATCGTCCTAATGAAGGCTCATAAAAGCCGGCCAGCAAGCCAAGCACCGCAAGTAATTGAAGGCTGCCAATAAGTTTGCGTTGTCCTGCCAAGTGGTAGCGTTCGAACTCTCCTCTCATATACGAAGAAAAAAAGCACGCCGTGCCATAAACGAGAAATGAGATGGCGGAAAAAAATATCAGAATGGAGTTCAAGTTTTCCACTATAGTCTTGTTTGAGCCCCGCGCCCTAATGAATTCCTGTAAATCCTGCCTATCCTGACATCCTGTCTAAAAATCCTAATCCTCCCGCAGCAGTCCGGATTGGGTTTGTTTAAGGAAGTCTTGGTAGGCGTGGCGGATGCCGCTTTCGAGGTCGTATTTGGGGCGCCAGCCAGTGGAGAGGACTTTCGTGCTGTTCATCAGTTTGCGCAGGGTGCCGTCGGGTTTGGACGAATCCCAATCCATCTCCCCTGAAAAGCCGGTGACGCGGGCTACAATGTCAGCGAGTTCGCGGATGGTGACATCGCTGCCGAATCCGACATTGATCCAATCGGGCGGGTTGTCGAGTTGTAGAACGGTAAGGAGTCCCTCGGCGAGATCGTCGGCGTGAAGGAATTCGCGGCGGGCGATGCCGGTTCCCCAAAGCGTCACGCGCGGGGATTTATTTTGAACGGCTTCGTGAAAGCGCCGGATCAGTGCCGGCAGGACGTGGGAATTTTCGGGGTGATAGTTGTCGCCTGGGCCGTAGAGGTTGGTCGGCATGGCGGAGTGGAAGAGGACGCCGTATTGCTGACGGTAATACTGGCAGAGTTTGAGGCCGGTGATTTTGGCAATGGCATACGCTTCATTAGTGGGCTCCAGCGGCGCGGTCATCAGGCTTTCTTCGGCCATCGGTTGGGGAACGGATTTTGGGTAGATGCAGGAACTGCCTAAAAAAAGCAGACGCTTTACGCTGTGGCGCCAGGATTCGTAGATGAGGTTGTGCGCGATGGCGAGGTTCTCGTGCAGGAACTCGGCGGGGTAGGTGCTGTTGGCATGGATGCCGCCGACCCGCGCGGCCGCAATGATGACGCACTCTGGTTTTTCGCGGTCATAAAATGCACGGACCTCTGAGGCTTCGCAGAGATTGAGTTCCGAACGGGAGCGGAGCAGCAGGTTGTGGAAGCCGTGGTTCCGCAGCGCACGAACGATGGCCGATCCGACCATTCCGCCGTGTCCGGCGACATGAATGCGGGTTGATGGTTCCATGACGTGTTGCCGCATTAAATGGCCTTAGGGAGGCGTTATGGATCCGTCGGTTCCTATTCCGATGCTCTGATAAGCCAGCTCGCGACGGGCGAGTTCCAGGTCGGCTTCTGTCATGATGCGAACAAGTTCTTTAAACTTCACTTTTGGTTCCCAGCCGATTTGGCGTTTCAATTTGGAGGGATCGCCAATCAGTAAATCCACTTCGCTCGGGCGTTCGTAGCGGGCGTCATGTTTCACGTATTGCTGCCAATCCAATCCTAAAAGACCGAAGCATTCCTCGCAGAATTCGCGGATCGTGTGGGTTTCACCGGTTGCGCAGACGTAGTCGTCGGGTTTTTCCTGCTGCAGCATCAACCACATGACTTCCACGTATTCCTTAGCGTAGCCCCAGTCCCGCTGGGCATCGAGGTTGCCGAGGAAGAGTTCGTTTTGAAGACCCATTTTGATGCGCGTTGCGGCGCGGGTGATTTTGTGGGTGACGAATGTTTCTCCGCGGCGCGGGCTTTCGTGGTTGAACAGAATGCCATTCGAGGCATGGAGATGATAGGCCTCGCGGTAATTGGCAGTGAGCCAGTAGGAAAAAACCTTTGCGCATCCATAAGGTGAGCGCGGGTGGAACGGCGTGGTTTCCCTTTGGGGCACTTCATGCACTTTGCCGAACATCTCGGAGGAGGAAGCTTGGTAAAACCGGACATCGCGAGTTAATCCCGATTCGCGGATCGCTTCGAGCAGTCGAACGGTGCTCACGCCCGTGACATCGCAGGTGTATTCCGGCACATCAAAAGAAACGCGAACGTGGCTCTGGGCGCCCAGATTGTAGATTTCATCAGGTCGCAAATCGTAGAGCAATTTCATCATCTGCGAGGAGTCTGCCAGATCGCCATAATGCAAAAATAGACGCGTTCCGTTGATGTGGGGATCGGAGTAAAGATGGTCGATGCGGCTTGTGTTGAACGTCGAAGCGCGGCGGATGATTCCGTGAACTTCGTAGCCTTTTTCCAAGAGAAGTTCCGCCAAATACGATCCGTCCTGTCCAGTGATGCCGGTGATGAGGGCTTTTTTCATGCCGTCACCATAACATCTTATTCCGGCTTGTCCTTGTTAAGAAGCGTAAATAATACTTATGAATATGCGCAAAACGGCTAAGAAAAAGCTACCTTCGGGTGGGGTTAACTCCAAAAAACTGGTTGTTTTGGCCGTGCCGATGATCAGCGAGCGGGAGATTCCGTTGGTTCAGGGGATTCGCAAGGTATTTCAAAATCATAAATCCATCGAGTTGTTGATTCACAGCGGCGGCTACGAGGGCACGCTGCGCAAATTGGCGGAGGAGGGGAAACTCGCTGGGGCGATCGGGGAATTTATCAGCAATCGTTGGCTCGAATCGCTGCACGGCAGCGGTGTTCATATTATTCAGCTCGGTTCTGGTGTGGGAATCGATGCGGCGTCGATCGCTCCCGACATGCAAGGTATGGGCCAAGAGGCGGCGCGCGTGTTTATTGAGAGCGGAGTCAAATCGGTCGCTTATCTTGGCGCATCCAGTCCGCAGGGAACCGTCGGGTTGGGGGAGGCATTTGTTAAGGCCTGCCAAAGGCGGGGCGTTGAAGCCAGTCAATGCAGCGGACTGAGCAGCGGCTTGCTGAAAAATTTCCTCCAATCGCTTGTGCGGCCCTCGGGAATTCTTTGTCTGAATGACCGATTGGCGCGAATGGCGATTCTTGCCGCACGGGAATTGGGTTTGCGGGTGCCGCAGGATTTGAGCGTGATCGGCGTTGGCAATTCGCGCATGGAATCGCTGCAAGCGGGCATTGAGATTTCCAGCTTCGAGCTTCCTTTGGAAAAAATGGGCGAGGAGGCGGGGCGTTGGATGGTTGGAATGCTGGAGGGGAAATCGAAGGCTCGCCGTCGCCATGCCGAAATTCCCGCGCTGCTCCACGAGCGGGAGAGTAGCATGCACGCAGCATCCGGAGTCACTCGGGCGATGGCGTATCTGCGAAGTCACCCGGACACCAGCATCAATGCAGGGGAATTGGCACGCATCGCGGGAATGTCGCGGCGTTCGTTTGAGTGCGCCGTAAAGTCAGCAACCGGCAACTCGCCGGGTGAGATATTGATTCAGAGCCGTCGCCTGAGAGCGGAGAAACTGCTTCAGGAAAATGAACTCACGATTGCAGAAGTCGGGCAGGCCTGTGGATATGGCGAGCCAGCGGTTTTTTCGGCAGCATTTAAAAGATGGACCGGACAAAACCCCAGAGCATTCCGCTCGGCACAGCGCAGTGGGGATGGGGGTTAAACCCGAAAGGGAGAAAACGGATTTTAGACAGAATTAACAGAATTGGGAAAAATTATGGGAAGAGGTTACAACAATAAGAAACCCAAAATTCATGGCCTATATGCTGGCCTATGAGTCATTCCGTTAATTCGGTTAATTCTGTCTAAAAAATCCTGTTAAATCACAGACCGGATTTGAATGGATTCGAAGACTTCTTCGCCGGCGAGGACATCGCTGAGGACGATGAGTTTGTCGCCGGGGGAAATCCATTGGCGTTTGAGCAATTCCTTTTCCGCTTCAGCGATTGTGTGCTCGGGATTGATGCCGAACGAAAGTTGAAGCGCATGGGTATTCCAGTTCAGTGAAAGTTGGCGGACGATTTCCTGCGTGGGGGCGAAGGCAAAAATTGGGGCGCGTTCGGGGCGAAGGTGACTGGCCTCGTTCGCCATGTGGCCATGGCGAGTGAAGAGGACGATTTTTGCGTTCTCCAAAGAGTTGGCAAGGGTCACTGCGGCGTGGATCGTTTTCTGGCGCTGGGTTTCCAAGATCGCTGCCGACGCGTAGCCCGCTCCGCCGCTTTGAGCGATGCGTCGCGCCACACGGTCGAGGATCTTGACGCAATCTATGGGATATTTTCCTGTTGCCGTTTCGCCGCTGAGCATCACGGCATCGGCTTGCTCGAAGACCGCATTCGCGACGTCTGTGATTTCCGCGCGGGTTGGGATCGGATTTTCTATCATGCTTTCGAGCATGTGGGTGGCCACGATGACCGGGCGTCCGATTTCGAGGCACTTCTTGATGATGCGGCGTTGGATGATCGGCAGTTCCTCCATCTTGCATTCGATGCCGAGGTCGCCGCGGGCAACCATGATTGCGTCGGATGCAACGATGATGTCCTTGATGTATTTGACCGCATTTTGGTCTTCAATTTTAGCCACCGTTTTGGCGGAACTGCCTAACTCGCGAAGGACGCGTTTGAGTTCCAAAATGTCAGCCGCCTCACGGCAGAAACTGAGGGCCACAAAGTCCACGCCGCAGGCAACGCCGAGCTCGATGTCGGCATGGTCTTTTTCCGTGAGGGGCGGCAGATTGACTTTGACGCCGGGAAGATTGATGTGGCGTTTGGAGCCGAGGAGGCCCTCTGTAAGCACCTCGCAGCGGATGCGGTTGGCGTCCTTGGAAAGAACCTTCATGTGGATGACGCCATTATCCACGAGCACGGTATCGCCCACATGGATGTCATCCACCAAGCCATCGTAATTCACGTCGACGGAAAATTCCTCTTCGCTGCGTGCACCGCGGACGGTGAATTCAAAAATCTGACCGGGCTTGAGATCGAGCTTCGCTGAGAGGTCGCCCGTGCGGATGGCAGGGCCCTGCGTATCGAGGAGGATGCCGCAATTGAGATCCAATCCAGATGAAATCCGTCGGATGCGCTTCACGACGTCGCGCACCCAATCGTGTTTGGCATGGCTCATGTTGAGCCGAAAAATGTTTGCTCCCGCGAGGAGAAGGTTGGAGATCGCCGCATCCGAATCTGACGCAGGCCCTAGTGTGCAGATGATTTTCGTTTTGCGCATGTTCTCCATGAATACCAGTCAGTTGATCATGGCAAGCAGTTCCATGATTTCGCTGAAACATTTTCCAAAATCGAATGGATCGAGGTTTTTCAGTCCGATGAAGGCTTGCCGATCGGGACGCGAATCGGTAGGCACTTCGTGCATGATTCATATCAACCGCAACCGCGAGAACCTTGGAAAATTCAGTGAGCAGGAAGTTGCTGATGGATTGAAGAGCGGCCGCTTTCTTCCCGGCGATCTGGCGTGGCGGGATCCAATGCCCACATGGGAACCTCTTTCCACTTTCACGGATTTGCCGGAACCCTCAGTGGAGGTGCCGCCTGCCTTGGAAGCGGAAGTGCCGAGTGAGGGGCCCGTGGAGCCCGCTTGGGAGCGCTCGGAATCATCATTGTCGCTGGGGGCAGCTGTTGAAACCGTGCGCCAGATTTTTACCTCACCAGCAGAAACTTTTCGTAGCATGCAAACAACGGGAGGTTTTTCGAAGCCCATGGCCTTTTATCTTTTTCTGTCCTGGGCAAGTGGAGTCGCAGCAATCGGGTATCAGGCTCTCGTCTCGTTCATCAATCCCGAGATTTTTTTGGGCGATGCGGCAAAATCCCTTTCCCATAATGCTATTCTCGTCATTTGTGCCGCTGTGGCATTTCTTCTTCCGATTTTTCTCATCATCGGATCATTCCTCTCTGCA